>CAZXAF010000090.1:0-6544 GCA_964638905.1 uncultured Dehalococcoidia bacterium | reverse complement strand
GCGGACTGCCCATCGCTGCCGTCAGCAGCGCTCTGGCCATGCTGGAGCTGAAGGGCCTGGTGCGCCAGATGGGCCCGATGAGCTACGTGCGCACTCGCGAGGCCGGCGCCGTCTACGGAGCGTGAACCCTGTGACAAAAAGAGGCAGCAGGAGCCTGGTGGTGGTCGAATCGCCCGCCAAGGCTCGTACCCTGGCTAACATCCTCGGCCGTCAGTACGAGGTGAAGGCCTCCATCGGCCACGTGCGCGACCTGCCCAAGTCGGCCCTGGGGGTGGATGTCAAGCACGGCTTCGACCCCTACTACATCGTCCCCAAGGAGAAACGGCGGGTCATATCTGAGATTGCCGCCGCCGGCGAGAGAGCGCAGGCTGTCTTCCTGGCTACCGACCCCGACCGCGAGGGCGAAGCCATCGCTTGGCACCTGGTGCAGGCGGCCGACCTGGATGAGGATTCCCTGCGGCGAGTGGTCTTTCACGAGATCACCCCCAAGGCGGTGCGAGAGGCCTTCCGTCATCCCCGCGACATCGATATGCAACTGGTGCAGGCCCAGCAGGCCCGTCGCATCCTCGACCGGCTGGTGGGCTACAACCTGAGCCCTCTTCTCTGGAAGAAGATAGCCCGTGGCCTTTCGGCGGGACGAGTGCAGTCGGTGGCCCTGCGCCTGGTGGTGGAGCGGGAGAGGGAGATCGAGGGCTTCGTGCCCAAGGAATACTGGACCATCGAGGCCGAGCTATCGAAAGGGGATGATCCCCAGAGCTTCCGGGCCAAGTTTGCCGGGCTGGCCGGCAAGCGGAAGAAGCTGGAGATCGCCAGCCAGAAGGAGTCCGACCGTCTGGCGCAGCTTCTCCAGGCGGCGGCCTACAGCGTGGCCGCTGTCCAGAAGAAGCAGCAGGCACGACGGCCGCTGCCGCCCTTCATCACCAGCACCCTTCAGCAGGAGGCCGCCCGTCGCTTGGGCTTCACCGCTCAGAGGACGATGCGCATCGCCCAGCAGCTATACGAAGGGCTGGCGGTTGGCGACGAAGGCGAGGTAGGGCTGATCACCTACATGCGCACCGACTCCACTCAGGTGGCCGATTCGGCCAAACACGAGACGCGGGAATACATTCGTGAGAAGTTCGGCCAGTCCTACGTGCCGGCCTCGCCTCGCGTGTACAAGAAGAAGGTGAAGAGGGCACAGGAGGCCCACGAGGCCATCCGCCCCACTTCCACCTATCGCGAGCCAGGGAAGGTCCGGCGCTATCTCAATCGCGATCAGGATCGTCTGTACGCTCTCATCTGGCAGCGGTTGGTGGCCAGCCAGATGGCCGACGCCCTCTACGACGTCACCACGGTGGACATCGAGG
This sequence comes from uncultured Dehalococcoidia bacterium, assembly GCA_964638905.1. Classification (GTDB taxonomy): domain Bacteria; phylum Chloroflexota; class Dehalococcoidia; order SM23-28-2; family SM23-28-2; genus SM23-28-2. The sequence goes on along the minus strand of CAZXAF010000090.1, from coordinate 5,198 downwards.
CCAAGCCTTCCCGCGGCCGCGATGTCTACCTCTTTCGGGCCGTCAATACCCAGCTTGCATTCCCCGGCTACCAGAATCTGTATAAGGAGACAAGGGAGGAAGGCGAGGAGGAGAACCTGGGGAAGAACCCTCTGCCCGAGCTGGCGGAGGGCGATCTCCTTCGCCTCCTGGGGCTGTTCCCCGAGCAGCACTTCACCGAGCCGCCTCCTCGCTACACCGAGGGCACGCTGGTCAAGGCCCTGGAGGAGAAGGGCATCGGCCGACCCAGCACCTACGCGCCGATCATCGCTACTGTCCAGGGGCGAGGCTACGTGGAGAGGGATAACGGTCGCCTGAGGCCGCAGGAGCTGGGATTCGTGGTCAACGATCTGCTGACCACCTACTTCCCCGACATCGTGGACGTCAACTTCACCGCCGAGATGGAGGATGAACTGGACGAGATCGCCCGCGGCGAGAGGCCCTGGCAGCCGGTAGTGGAAGGCTTCTACGCTCCCCTGATGAAGGCCCTGGACACCGCCAGCGAAGCGCCGGTGGCCCGTCAGGAGACAGATGAGGTGTGTGACCTGTGCGGCCGCCCGATGGTCATTCGCTGGAGCAAACGGGGCCGCTTCCTGGCCTGCTCTGGCTATCCTCAGTGCCGAAACACTCGGCCGCTGGAAGGCCAGGGCGATCCCTTGCCTGTCGCCGACGAGGCCTGTCCTAAGTGCGGCTCTCCCATGGTCGCCAAGCGAGGCCGCTTTGGGCCCTTCCTGGCCTGCTCTCGCTATCCTCAGTGCCAGGGCACGCGGCCTCTTCTGGTGAAGACAGGCGCTCGCTGCCCCCTGTGCGAAGGCGAGATCGTGGAGAGGCGCAGCCGTCGCGGCCGTGTGTTCTACGGCTGCGTCAACTACCCTTCGTGCAAGTTCACTACCTGGAGCCGCCCCTTGCCCACGTCCTGCCCTGAGTGCGGCAGCCTGCTGCTGGCCGCTGGTGAGGGACGGGCTCGCTGTACGCAGTGCCGTTGGCGGGGCCAAGCACCGCAGGAAGAGAAGCCCGAGGAGACGGGCATGCCGGTAGGCCAGCGATAGTCTTTGCCAAGCCGATATGGAAGAGCTGCTTCAGGCTTACTTTCGCTTCCTTCGGGCTGAGCGCAACCTGTCGCCCTACACCCTGCGCAACTACGAGAACGACCTTCGCTCATTCTTCCGCTATGCCCAGGAGGCCGGTCGGGACATCCGCGATATCGACCGCTATCTTCTGCGCGGCTATCTGGCTGTGCTGAGGGAGCAGAGAATGGCCCCGGGCAGCATCGTCCGCAAAGTGAGCAGCATCCGCTCCTTCTATCGCTTCCTCGTCCGTGATGGCCGCATCGAGCACGACCCGCTGGCGGGCGTGCGCGGCCCCAAGAAGGGGCGCCGTCTGCCCGGCATCCTTTCGTCCAAGCAGGTTCTGGCTATTCTGGGGGCGGTCGAAGGCGATAGCCCCAAGGCCCTGCGCGACCGCGCTATCCTGGAGCTCCTGTATGCCGCCGGCCTTCGCTTGAGCGAGCTGGTGGCCCTGGATGCCAGCGACGTGGATATCGGCGAGCGGCAGGCGCGAGTGCTGGGCAAGGGCAGCAAGGAACGCATCGCCCTCATGGGGAAAGCGGCGGCGGATGCCCTGCGCCGCTATCTGCGGGACGGGCGGCCGGCCCTCGTTCGGCGTCCCCAGGAAAGGGCTCTCTTCCTCAACAAGCAGGGCGGGCGGCTCTCCGCGCGAGCCGTGCAGATCATGGTTCGCCGCTGTGCGCTGAAAGCCGGCCTCGACGAGCGGGTGTTCCCCCACCTGTTGCGTCATACCTTCGCCACCCATATGCTGGACGGTGGAGCCGACCTGCGGGTGGTGCAGGAGCTCCTAGGTCACGCCAGCGTAGCGAGCACCCAGATCTACACTCACGTGAGCGAGGCCGAGAAGCGGCGGGTGTACGATGCTGCCTTCTACAATGTCTGGCAGTCGCGGCGGAAGCCAAGCGAGGAGGAATGAGGTTCCTTCTTATCAATGGGCCTAATCTGAACACGCTGGGCAAGCGCCAGCCTCACATCTACGGCACCCTCACCCTGAAGGAGATCGAGGCGCGGGTCGCCGAGCGAGCGGCCGGGCGAGGGATAGAGATACGGGCCTTCCAGTCCAATCACGAGGGAGCGCTCATCGACTTCATCCAGGCGGAGGCCGAGGAGGCGCAGGGCATCATAATCAACCCCGGTGCTCTCACCCACTACGGCCTGTCCCTGCGGGATGCCCTGGAGGACTGCGGCCTGCCCTTCATCGAAGTGCATCTGTCCGACATCCATTCCCGCGAGCCCTTCCGCCGCCACTCGGTGATGGTCGACATCGCCGCCGGCCAGATCTGCGGCCAGGGATGGGAGGGCTACCTGCGCGCCCTGGACGCTCTGGCGGCCCTGGTGAGAGAGGAGGGCGGTGACTAGCCGACTGGACAGGCTTCGCCAGAAGATGGCGGAGGTGGAGCTGGACGGCCTTCTGGTGAGCAGCCCCGTTGAGGATACCTTCGGAAACATCGGCGCCAACCGCCGTTATCTCTCCGGCTTCACCGGCTCCCTCGGCTATCTGCTGATCACTCAGGAGTCGGCGTTTATCGCTGTGGACTTCCGTTACTACGAGCAGGCCCAGCGCGAGGCCCCCGACTTCACCCTCTTCCCGGTCGGCGGCCCCCTATCCGACTGGTTCGCCTCGCTGGTGGGCGATGCGCAACTGGCGGGCAAGAGGCTGGGCTTCCAGGCAAGCGATCTCACCGTCGCCGCCTATCAGACGATCAACAAGGCGGTGAAGGGGATGACTGCCGCCGAGCGGCCGAAGCTGCTGGCGGCGCCGCCTCTGGTGGAGCAGTTGCGCGCGGTCAAGGACGCCGACGAGCTGGCGGCCATCCAGCGGGCGGTCGACCTGGGCGACGAGGCCTTCGTGGCTGTCGCTGAGCGCATCGAGCCCGGCTGGACGGAGGCCCAGGCGGCCTGGGAGATCGAGAAGTACATCCGCGAGCACGGCGGCGAAGGCGTGTCCTTCGAGATCATCGTGGCCGGCGGGCCGTGGGCGGCGATGCCCCACGCCTATCCTCGCGATGAGAAGATACGGGAGGGGGAGCCTATCATTATCGACATGGGCGTGCGGATGGGCGGCTACTGCTCCGATCTTACCCGCACCCTCTTCCTCGGCCCGCATGACGAGCAATTCGACAAGATTTACGATATAGTTCTAACGGCGCAGCTCACGGCGGAGGCGCTGATCCGCAAGGACATGAGCGGGGAGGAGGCTCACCTGCTGGCCCACAACGTGATCGCCGAGACGGGCTACGGCGACAGCTTCGGCCACGGGCTCGGCCATGGCGTCGGCCTGCAAGTGCACGAGATGCCCCGCCTGGTTCGCGCCTCCAAGGATGTGCTGGCCGATGGCATGGTGTTCACCATCGAACCGGGCATCTACATCAGCGGCTGGGGTGGCGTCCGCATCGAGGACATGGCAGTGCTGGAAGACGGCCGTGCGCGGGTGCTGACCAGGGCACCCAAACTGGGTGTCGCTACCGGCACGCAAAGGAGCGGGAATTGAGGGGCCGGTTGAGCGTTAATGGGTTGATTCTCGACCCCCGCCTGAAGGCGGGGGCATCGGATTCCCCTCCCTATACCCCAGCCTTCAGGCGGGGGTGGTGTGTGAACCTCGAAGCCCGCAACCCACCGATCATAAACCAGTTACAGAATTGAGAGCGGTGTTCTGCATCGCCGTTCAGCAGGAGGGCTTGGCACGATGAGAGAGTCCTTTGACAGCCACAACTCGGCCGCCAGCGTCCGCGACCAGGCGGCGGTGCCTCGCGGCCCCAAGGCCTGGTTCTTGGCTACGCGTCCCTGGTCCTTCCCGGCGTCCATCGTGCCCATGCTGGTGGGTGGCGCTCTGGCCTATCGGGCCGACTTCTGGGACTGGCCTCTCTTTCTGCTCACCCTGGTGGGCGGCCTCTTCTTCCACATCGGCGCTAACCTGACCAACACCTACTTCGACTTCCAGCGGGGCGCCGATACCGTGGCCCACGCCGATGACCGGACGCTGGTGGACAGCATGCTACAGCCGAGAGATGTCTTGCTGCTGACTGCCTTCTTCTTCCTGGCCGGCGCGGCGCTCGGCGGCTATCTGGCCTATCGGAGCGGCTGGGAGCTCCTGGCCTTGGGCGCTGGCGGTCTGTTCCTGGGCCTCTTCTACACTGCCAGTCCCCTGGGCTACAAGTATCGAGCCCTGGGGGATGCGGGCATATTCATCTCCTTCGGCCCCCTCTTGGTCCTGGGCACCTACTTCGTGCAAACGGAGAAGCTGGAGCTTCTGCCTCTGCTCTTCTCCCTGCCCCTGGGGCTGCTCATCGTTGCCATCGTCCATGCCAACAACTATCGCGACGCGGAGGCCGATTGCAGGGCTGGCGCCAGGACTATGGCCCAGGCGCTGGGTGCTCGGGGCTCGAGGTACGCGTATTACCTCCTGGTGCTGATACCCTACGCCTTCGTTATAGCCCTGGGCGCGGCCGTTACTCCCTGGGTGTTGCTCGCCCTTCCGACAATCGTGTTGCCCTTGAGGATGATCCGCCAGTTGAACGTGACGGGCGAGGAGCTGCGGCGGGCGCTGGCCTTCCTGCCTCAGCAGACGGCCAATCTCATCGTCGTCTTCGGGGGGTTGATGGCCCTTGGTATCCTGGGAAGCGAGCTCGTGTGACTTGGATAGTGGGTAATTGGCTCGTGATTGGTGGGTTCTGGGCTTCAAGGTTCACACACGACCCCAGCCTGAAGGTTGGGGTATGGCGAGGCGAGTCTGATGCCCCCGCCTTGAGGCGGGGGTCCGGAATCAACCCACCGATGGCCAACCACCCGCGAATGCTAGCGTCTGCTTGCCAGTAGGCAGACTCGACTAGGAGTGGGGTGAAGCAACGATGATCGACACCGGTGACCTGCGCAAAGGAATGACCGTCGAGGTAGACGGCGTGCTCTATCAGGTGCTGGACTTTCAGCACATCAAGCTGGGGCGGGGTTCCGCCCAGGTGCGCCTGAAGCTCAAAGACGTCCGCGCCGGCCACATCACCGAGCGAGTTGTCCAGGCGGGCACCAAGTTCTCGCGGGCGCGGGTGGAGCGCCAGCCGGCTCAGTACCTCTACGCCGACGGCAACCTTCACTACTTCATGAACACGGAGACCTACG
>CAZXAF010000089.1:2225-6546 GCA_964638905.1 uncultured Dehalococcoidia bacterium | reverse complement strand
GATTGTAACACGAGCCGGAGCCGCGTTCGAAGGGCCTTACGGAGCGGCAGCCTCAGGGCGCACGATTTCATCATCGTGTGCGGTTCGTGGCGGCGGTGGCTATTTTCTTGTGCACCGTCGCGCCTACGAGTAGAATGAGGCCTCAGTGCCGCGCCTTGACGACTGCGACATGTTCTGGCATGATGTGTGCACTGGCCTGGAGGAAGGCGACGTGCCATGAAGCGCCTCGCCCGTATGCTGCTCCTCGTAGGTGTTATTCCCGCCTCTATTTTCTTCTGGATTAGACCCGGCAACCAAGCGTCCGCCGCAACCCCAGGGCCTAAGGATGGACCCATGCCAAAGTTCCCCAGGAGGAGACTTCTATCGGGAGCTGCTGTTGCCTTTGGGATTCTCTTGCTTCTCCTCAGCCCTACCGCAGGCGGTCACCCTGAGGCCGCGACCGACGGCGACATCATCCCCGGCCGCTACATCGTCGTGCTCAAGGAGTCACGCTCGCCCAGGGCGGTGGCGGCTCAGCATGGCCTGCAGCCGCGGTTGGTGTACGAGTCTGCCTTGAGGGGATTCGCTGGCCGCCTTTCCGATAAGGAGGTTCGTCGGCTCCGCGCCGACCCCTCCGTCCTGTCCGTCGAGCCAGATCGCATCGTCACGGCGGACGACCTCGACGCCAGCGGCTCCCAGACTCTGCCCCCAGGCATCGACCGCATCGATGCCGACCTCAACCCTGCTTCGAAAATCGACGGCGTCGACGATCCGTTGGACGTCGACATCGCAATCATCGATACCGGCATCCAACCCGACCATCCTGATCTGCGCGTCGCCGGCGGCGTTCGGTTCCTGGGGGAAGACTGCAGCGGCGGCTCATATGCGGACGACAACGGCCACGGAACTCACGTGGCAGGCACCGCCGCCGCCATCGATAACGACATCGGGGTCGTGGGCGTGGCTCCGGGCGCTCGGCTCTGGGCGGTCAAGGTATTGAACGAAAACGGCAGCGGCAGCCTCTCCTGCATAATCGAGGCGGTGGACTGGGTGACGGCCAACGCCGACACTATCGAGGTGGCCAACATGAGTCTCGGCGGTAGCCCCAACACTGCCCTGTGTGACGCCATCGCCAACTCAGCGGCGGCCGGAGTGGTCTATGCGGTCTCGGCTGGAAACGGGGCCACGGACGCTAGCTCTCGGAGCCCGGCCAACTGCCCAGATGTTCTGACCACCTCGGCAATCGCCGACTTTGACGGAGAGCCGGGAAGCCTCAACCCTCAGACTTACTATGGATCCTCCTGCACGATAACGGGCGACGACCTGTTCGCCTGTTTCAGCAACTACGGCCCGCTGGTAGAGATCGCCGCCCCCGGTGTCAACGTCTACTCAACCTACCGGGATAGCTGGTACGCCACCATGAGCGGCACCAGCATGGCGGCGCCACACGTGACCGGCGTGGCTGCGCTGGACATACTAGTTCACGGCAAACCCACTGATGCCACCGGCGCCGCTGCCGTTCGCAGCCGCGTCGTCGCCGCTGGCGCTCCTCAAGATGGCCCCGCCGGCTTTAGCGGCGACCCTGACTCCTTCGCGGAACCGCTGCTCTACCGCTGGCCTCTGGTAGAGCACGCCGTAGCGGTTACCACCGTCGATGCTCCCACCCCCGTCGAACTGGGAGATCTAGTGTGGGTAGCCGTAGGGGTGGCAAACCGGGGCACGTCCAGTGAAACCTTCACCGTCTCGCTGACGGCCAGCGGTGGCGCGGTCAGCGGCTCTCCTCAAGAGGCCACCCTGGCAGCCGGCTCCGCCACGACGCTGACCTTCGGCTGGGACACCGCCGGCTTGGAGGCCGGTTACTATACCCTCACGGCGGACGCCTCTGTCGTCCCTGGCGAAGCGAATAGCGCCGACAACTCTCGATCGGCTGTAGTGAGAGTGAGGCTCCCCGAGCACGATGTAGCGGTGACGGCCATCAGTGCCCCGGCCGTCGTCCCACAGGATTGGGCCGTTAGCGTGGATGTCACTGTGGCTAATCCAGGCAGCTTCAGCGAGACCTTCTCCGTTTCCCTGGAGGCGGACGGCGGCAGCGTCAACGACTCTCCTCAATCGGTGAGCCTGGCCCCCGGCTCCTCCACCACCGTGGCCTTCACCTGGGAAACTACCGGGCTGCCCTTAGGCGACTGTACCCTTACGGCGACCGCTTTGGGCGATCCGGCAGACGTTAACGTCGCCAACAACTCCCGTTCGATCGTGACCAGAGTAGCATCTAACATCACCACGCGGGTGAGCGTGAACAGCGCCGGCGAGCAAGGCAACGACCCTAGCGATTTATCTGCCATCAGCGCCGATGGGCGGTACGTTGCTTTCAGGTCAGAGGCCACCAACCTTGTCCCCGGCGACTCCAATGGGGTGGGGGATGTCTTCATACACGACCGCCAGACGAGGATCACCGAGCGGGTGAGCGTGGACAGCGCCGGCAATGAAGGCGACGACGTGAGCCGGGTCGACCGGGGAGCCATCAGCGCCGACGGCCGCTATGTGGCCTTCACGTCCTGGGCCTCCAACCTCGTGTCGGGCGACACCAACGGCGTCTCGGACATCTTCGTGCGCGACCGCCAGACAGAGACCACCGAGCGGGTGACCATGGGCAGCGACGGTAACCAGACCGATGCCACCAGCCTTTACGCCAGCATCAGCGCCGACGGTCGCTATGTTGCTTTCCAGTCCTGGGCAACCAACCTGGTGCCCGGCGACTCCATCAACACCCCGGACATCTTTGTCCATGACCGCCAGACGGGTGTCACGAGCCGTATCAGCGTGAGTAGCAGCGGCGGGGGCAGCACTGGCGAGAAGCCGGCCATCAGCGCCGACGGCCGCTACGTCGCTTTCGCGTCCGGTGCGTCTAACCTTATCCCCGGCGACACCAACGGGAAGTGGGACATCTTCGTACGCGACCGCGAGACTTGGGCCATCGAGCGCGTGAGCGTGGACAGCAGCGGCACCGAGGGGAACGGCTATAGCAATGGCCCTGCCATTAGCTCCGATGGCCGCTATGTGACCTTCTACTCCGGCGCCACTAACCTTGTTCCGCACGACACCAACCTCGCTTATGACGTCTTCGTGCGCGACCGCCAGACGGGGACCACCGAGCGGGTGAGCGTAGACAGCGGTGGCTACCAGAGCTTCGGCGGCGACAGCCAGTGGTGGGAGGACATCAGCGCCGATGGCCGCTACGTGGCCTTCTACTCTGAGGCCATCACCCTCGTGTCGGGTGACACTAACGGCTTTGGGGACATCTTCGTCCGCGACCGGCAAAGCGGGATCACCCAGCGAGTGAGCGTGGACAGCGCGGGCAACCAAGCGTTAGGGGGGAGCAGCGGGGCATGCACAATCAGCGCCGACGGCCGCTACGTGGCCTTCTACTCTTATGTCCCCAACCTCGTCCCCGGGGACACCAACTGGCAGCTGGATGTCTTCGTCCACGACCGGGGCGTAGCCGGGCCTGAACCCACGCCAACGCCTACGCCCACGCCCTCATCAACACCCACACCGACACCAACGCCGACGCCTACACCGACGCTGCCCCCTGGCTTTCTGTACCAGTATGCGCTTGACAGCCCCAATCCCCAGGCGAACGCTAAGTTCGGCTACCGGACAGCGATGGGCGACGTAAACGGCGACGGCAAGGCGGACATCGCAGTGGGGGCATACGCTGAGGATGTGGGCGACAACGTTGACCAGGGGAGGGCCTACGTCTTCTCCGGCGCCGATGGCTCCCTGCTTCTCACCCTGGAGTCGCCAAGCCCGCAGGCGAGCGCCTTCTTCAGCATGGCGCTGGCGGTGGGCGACGTGAACGGTGATGGCAAGGGAGACATCGTGGTGGGGGCACAGTACGAGGATGTGGGAGGCTACGTCAACCAGGGGCGGGCCTACGTCTTCTCCGGCGCCGATGGCTCCCTGCTCTTCGGTTTGAGCAGCCCCCACGTTGTGGGGTACACCTTCTTCGGCAGCTCGGCGGCGGTGGGCGATGTGAACAACGACGGCAAGGGAGATGTGGCTGTTGGAGCATCCAACGACACTACTGCGCAGGGGCGAGCCTACGTCTTCTCTGGAGCTGACGGTTCGCTACTTCTGACCTTCAGTGCCCCCTATCCGATGGCCAATGCCTATTTCGGGAACTCGCTGGCGATGGGAGACGTGAATGGCGACGGCAAGGCGGACATCGCGGTAGGGGCTTACAGAGAGGATGTGGGCGGCAACGCCGCCCAGGGGCGGGCCTACGTCTTCTCGGGGGCCGACGGGTCCCTGCTCTTCACCCTGGATACCCCCAACCCGCAGG
>CAZXAF010000089.1:0-2125 GCA_964638905.1 uncultured Dehalococcoidia bacterium | reverse complement strand
TTCACCCTGGATACCCCCAACCCGCAGGATTACGACTTCGGGCTGGCGGTGGCAGTCGGCGACGTGAACGGCGACGGGCGGGCAGACATCGCTGTGGGGCAGTACCGCACGGGCCAGGCCTACATCTACTCCGGGACGGACGGGGCGTTGGTTACCACCCTGAATACCCCCAATGCGCAGGGCAAGGCCAGCTTTGGGTGCGCGCTGGCGTTAGGGGAGACGAACGGCGACGGCAAGGTAGACGTAGCCGCAGGGGCGTACTTGGAGGATGTAGGCGGCAATTTCGACCAGGGGCGGGCCTACGTCTTTGTTACGGATCCGGGTGCGCCCATACCAACGCCTACCTCCACGCCGACGCCAACGCCGACGCCGACGCCCACACCTACGCCTACACCCACGCCCACGCCCACACCAACGCCTACGCCTACACCGACGCCGACGCCCACACCAACGCCTACGCCTACACCGACGCCGACACCTATCCCAGGTTGCGAGCTCGGCGTCGACACTGACGGCGATGGCTTCGATAACAACGTCGAGTGCTACGTGGGCACCGATCCCCTGGACGCCTGCCCCGACGATGCGAGCGATGACGCCTGGCCGCCAGACGTCAACGGTGGCGCGAGCTGCGGTTCCCATGATGGGAAAGTCAACATCATGGATGTCCTGTGCTACAAGTCGCAGTTCGGGGAGGGCGCGGTCTACGCCGCCCGCTTCGACCTAAACGCGAGCGGTGGGATCAACATCCTGGACGTGTTGCTCTACAAGTGGTCTATCAACACGTCCTGCACAAACCCGTAGGGTGTTGCCCCGCCTCTGCCCGCCGACGTCAGCGGCGACGCCTGGTGGTGGGTGAGGATGGTCTAGAGCCGGCTAGGGGCCAGGAGCAGTGGCCTCTTCTGCTGTGACTTCCCAGACGTGTATCAGGGACTTGTCCCCATCGGCCAAGGGTTCGAAGACGTAGAGCAGACCTCGCTCGCGGTCGAAACTTGCTGCACCAACGTGATGCCGTTGCTGGCCGGACTCGATGTGATACAGGTATTCGTCAATCTGCAGCGTGGCGTACGGCTGGGGCTCGTAGGGCTCCATCTCACCCCTGGCCACAGCGGCCAGCTCCGCTGGATCATAGAAGATGATCTGCCCTTCGAAGCCGGTGCTCCACCATCCTCTCTCATCGTAGGGAGCAGCGGGCACAGGAGGATAGGGAGGCTCATCCGGCCACACCACGCCGTTGGCGAACCCGTACCAACAGTCTCCGACACCCTTGGTGCCGACGAAGATCACCGCTGACTTGTCACCGGCTGTGAGCCAGGCCCCTCCGGACCATTCATCGGAATGTTGGTAGTTGTCCATCGTGAAAGCGTCCTCAGCGCTGACGTCGGTATACAAGAGAAGGGGCACGGCTGAGAGCGTGCTGTTCGGCGCCGGCGGATTGCCTTCGTTCCACGGCCCGTAGGCCAAGAGGGAGGGGCCTCGCGCCCCCTGACCGCCATCGCGGAACCGGCCAGTGGCCAGGTACATCCCCGGCGTGTTGGCGTCGGCCCACTGCTGGGGAATGGCAAAGATGTAATCCGTAGTGACGTAGTTCCAGTAATCGCCGATGCGCCACGCCCCCGCAGTCTGGGGATTCGACAGGTCTAGCTCGCACCAGCCGTGGGAGGGGTTGGTTTCGGCCTCGCCCATATGCTGCGCCCAGCAGAAGTAGAGCTTGTCTGTGGTTTGCCCACCCTGTGCCGGCAGGTATTCCAGCCCGGCCCGGGGAATCTCGAAATCGCCGAACAGATCACCCCGGATGTTGTGGAAATCCTGCAGGGTAGTCGCGGTGTTCAAGTCCTCCACGTCCTTGCCCGGGGAGATGATGGGCAGGGGGATGCCTATCTCCGATACATACTGGTTCCAGTCGTGTCCTGTCGCGAAGATCGAGCCGGGGTATCCATCGGCCGGTCCGTCCGAGTCGCCATGAGGGTAGTAGGTCATGGCAGCGCCACTGTATTCCCAGCCGATTCCCTCTGGTCCGTCCGGCAACCTGAATGCGCCCAGATAGGCCAGATCCGTCGGTTGGATAAGCCGTTCAGCGGTAATCGGCGTGGGCGAAGGTGCCAGAGCACCGGCCGACCCATGGGCG
>CAZXAF010000088.1:0-6584 GCA_964638905.1 uncultured Dehalococcoidia bacterium | reverse complement strand
ACCGCCAGCCGCCCTTCCTCCGCGGCTCCGACTCCGGCTGGGTCACCGCCGAGTACGGCATGCTCCCTCGCTCCACCAACACCCGCAGCCCCCGCGAGGCCGCCCTCGGCCGCGTGGGCGCCCGCACCCACGAGATCCAGCGGCTCATCGGCCGCTCCCTGCGGGCGGTCACCAGGCTCGACCTCCTCGGCGAGCGCACCCTCACCGTCGACTGCGACGTCATCCAGGCCGACGGCGGCACCCGCACGGCGGCGATCACCGGCGCCTACGTCGCCATCCGCCAGGCCTGCGAGCTGCTCGTCCAGCGGGGCACCATCCCCTCCCTGCCCCTGCGCTGCGCCGTCGCCGCCACCAGCGTCGGCATCGTGGACGGCGTGCCGATGCTCGACCTCTGCTACGAGGAGGACGCCCGCGCGGGGGTCGACTTCAACGCGGTGATGACCGCCGAGGGCGAGCTGGTGGAGGTGCAGGGCACGGGCGAGAGCCACCCCTTCACCCGCCAGGCGATGGACGAACTGCTGGACCTGGCGGAGACGGGCGTCCGCCGCCTGTTCGAGGCGCAGAAGGCCGCCCTCGCCGCGATCGGCATACGCGACCCCTAGGCGTACTCCCCCAGGAAAGTGCCCCCCAGGACGTGCACGTGGCCGTGCTCCTGGCTCTGCAGCGCCTCCATCCCGAAGTTCGACACCAGGCGGAAGCCTCTCGGGCAGTGCTCCTGGCCCATGCGCACGGCGATCTCCCCCACGCGGCCCATGTCCCGCCACAGCTCCTCCTGAGTGACGTGCCGCTTGGGGATGACCAGGAGCATCACGGGGACCCAGTCCAGCCGATTGCGGAACACCAGCACCTCATCGTCCTCGTAGACGATCTCCGCCTTCGTCTCGCCGGAAACGATCTGACAAAAAGCACACGGATAGCGCACGCTGGGCCCCCTGCTCGAAGCGTCTTCTCGCCAACTGCGCCCGCCGGCATGAGCCGACGGAGACAGGGCCATTCTAGCGGCACGAAACCGAAAGGATCAACGGAGCGACGCTTTACGCAAAGCCCGCGATTAGGCTATCATCCCCCCAAAGGAGCTCCCTTGGCAGAGATACGCCCCTTCCGCGCCCTTCGCTACCAGGCTGGCCAGGTCGATGACCTGGCCAGGGTGATCGCGCCCCCCTTCGACATCATCTCCCCCGATGAGCAGCGAGCCCTGCACGCCAGGAGCCCCCACAACATCGTCCGCCTGGAGTACGGCGAGACCCACGACGACGACAGCGAGGCGAACAACCGCTACACGCGAGCGGCGGCTACTCTAGCCGAGTGGTCGGCCTCCGGCGTCCTCGCGCAGGATGACCGGCCGGCCTTCTACATCTACGACCAGGAGTTCGAGCACGACGGCAGGCACTACTGCCGCCGTGCCCTGCTGACGCGAGTGCGCCTGGAGGACTGGGCGGAAGGGGTCATCCGCCCCCACGAGTACACCATGGCCCGGCCCAAGGAGGATCGCCTCCGCCTGCTGAGGGCCTGTCGCGCCAACTTCAGCCCTGTCCTCACCTTCTATCGCGATCCGGAGGGGGCCGTCAGCAGCGCCCTGCAAGAGGCTACAAGCGGCCGCAACCCCCTGGCGGTAGCCGAGGGGGTCACCGAAAGGCACACCCTCTGGTCGCTCAGCGAGGAGAAGACACAGCGATGGCTGGAGCAGCAGCTTGCTCCCGCCACCATCTACATCGCCGATGGCCACCACCGCTACGAGACGGCCCTGGCCTATCGAGACGAGCGGCGGGCGGCGGCCGCCTCCTGGACGGGCCAGGAACCGGAGAACTTCGTCCTGGTCGGCCTCACCGCCGCCGAGGACCCCGGGCTACTGATCCTGCCCATCCACCGCCTGGTGCACCTGCCTCGGGCTGACGACAGCGTGCTGGAGCGCCTGCGGCAATACCTGACGGTGGAGGAGGTAACGTCAGCGCAGACTCAGGGCGAGGCTGCCCCCCATCGACTGCTGGAGCTGATCGCCGAGCGTGGCAGGTCGGCGAGCGCCTTCGGCCTGTGCTGGCCAGGCAAACGGGTCTTTCTGCTAACCGCGGCGGATCCCCAAGGGCTGGTTGCCCATTTCTGCCCGCAATGCCCTGTCCAGTGGCGCGACCTGGACGTCATCGTGCTTGAGATCGCCATCCTGGAGAACATCCTGGGAATAGACCGGAGGCCCGTCCAGGAAGGGGGCACCGTAGCCATTGAGCCAGACGCCCTCGAAGCCTGCAAGCAAGTACAGGCCGGTCACTACTCGGCGGCTTTTCTCCTCAACCCTGTGCCCGTCGAGAAGGTGATGGACGTGGCCGACGCAGGCGAGCGCATGCCCCGCAAATCGACCTTCTTTTACCCCAAGCTGGCCACAGGGCTGGTCATCAACCGCCTGGATGACTAGCTACAGCCGCACCAGGCGGGCCGAGAAGACATCGGGGATCTCCTGGACTTTCTTCAGTTGCTCGCTGGTAAGCGCCTCGTCCAGAGCGAGCACCATGAGAGCTTGACCGCGACGCTTATGGCGGCCCACGTTCATGAAGCTCACGTTGACATTGAAGTCGCCCAGCATCGTGCCCAAAGCGCCGATCATCCCCGGCCGGTCCTGGTTCTCGCAGACCAGCAGATAGCCCTCGCTGGGCGGAATGTCCACCCAGTAGTCATTCACCAGGACGACGTGGGCGCCGTCGTCGGCCAGAGTGGCCGAGACGGTCGTCTCGCCAACGCTGGTAGCGAGCCGCACGCTCACCAGGTTGCTGTAGATCTCGTGTGAGGGGCCCTTTTGCTCAACGATACGCAGGCCTCGTCTCTGGGCGATCAGGTCAGCGTTGACGATGTTCACCGGCTCTTCGCTTATCGACGACAGCAACCCGCGGATAACCGCCACCTTCAAGATGGTCACGTCGTGCTGGCCGATCTCGCCAGCATACTCTATCTGAACATCCTTCAACTGCCCCTCGCACAACTGCTGGGCGAGCAGCCCCGTCTTCTGCGCCACGTCAACATACGGCGACAGGAAGGAGAGGGTCTCCGGCGGGATGAGAGGAGCATTGACGGCGTAGCGCACGGGCTCGCCCTTCAGGTAGGCGATGATCTGCTCTGCCACGCCGACGGCCACCCGCTCCTGGGCCTCGGCGGTAGAGGCCCCCAGGTGAGGGGTCACCACGATGCGGTCGCTCTCCGTGAGCTTATTGCCCACCGCCGGCTCCTTGGAGAAGACATCGACGGCAGCGCCGGCGATGCGGCCTTCCTCAACCGCCTGATAGAGCGCGTCTTCATCGATGATGCCGCCGCGGGCAGTGTTGATGATGCGGGCAGAGGGCTTCATCATCGCCAGTTCCTCGGCACCGATGAGGCCCCGCGTCCCTTCGGTGAGGGTTGTGTTGACGGTGACGAAGTCCGATTGGCGAAGAAGATCCTCCAAAGAGACCATCTCCACTCCCAGAACGCGGGCTCGCTCTTCCGGCACGAAGGGGTCATGGCCCACGACCTGCATCTCCAGGCCCAGCGCCCGTCGCGCTACCTCTGACCCGACCTGGCCCAGGCCGATGATGCCCAGGGTCTTGCCCCGCAGCTCCACCCCCATGAAGCGCTTGCGATCCCACTTGCCGCCCCTGAGAGAGGCGTTGGCCTGGGGGATGTTGCGGGCCAGGGCCAGCATCAGGGCGATCGTATGCTCGACAGCCGAGATGATGTTGCCGGTGGGAGCGTTCACCACCAGGATGCCCCGCTGCGTGGCGGCATCCACATCGATGTTGTCCACGCCGATGCCGGCCCGCCCGATGATCTGAAGCTTCTTAGCCGCTGCGATAGCCTCCGCCGGTATCTTCGTCTCGCTGCGGACGACGACGGCGTCATACCCGTCGATGGCAGAGATCAGCTCGTCGGGCGACATGCCCAGACGCACGTCTACCTGAGCGCCGGACGCCTCCAGGGCCTTGACGCCGTCCTCGGCTATCGGGTCGCAGACCAGAACCTTGGCAGCCACTAGGCATTTACCCTCCCGAGCCACCGGCCGGAACGGCAAATCCCACCCGTGGCAGGGCCTTCGCCAGCACGTCCAGGGCCTCCTTCACATCCTTCTCTGACACGAACCCCAGGTGGCCGATGCGGAAGATCTTGCCGGCCAGTTTGGCCTGCCCGCCGGCGATTATCAGGTCGTACTCGTCCTCGCAGAGCTTCTGAAGGGCCTTCCCGTCCACGCCCTCGGGCACCTTGACAGCGCTGATCGTGTCGGAGGCAAAGCGCTCGTCGGAAAACATCTCCAGCCCCAGGGCCTTCACGCCATCGCGCACGGTCTGAGCTATGCGCCGATGGCGAGCGAAGATGTTCTCCAGACCCTCCTTCGCCATCATCTCCAGGGCCAGCTCCAGACCGTAGAAGACAGAGACCGCAGGGGTCCAGGGCGTCTGGCCACGCTCAAGGTAGCTCTTAGCGGTACCGACGTCGAAGTAGAAGCGGGGCATCTTGGCCTTGGCGTAGGCCTCCCAGGCACGGGGGCTCACCGAGACCATGCCCAAAGCCGGCGGCACCATCCAGCCCTTCTGGGAGCCGGTGACCACGAAGTCCAAGCCCCACTCGTCGGTGCGCACAGGAACAGCGCTCAGGCTGCTCACAGCGTCCACCAGCAGGACCTTATCGAATTCCCGCACGACGCGGGCGATGTCCTCCAGCGGGTTGGTGACACCGGTCGATGTCTCGTTATGGGTCACCAGTACCGCCTTGATAGCGGGATCAGCGGCCAGGGCGCGCCGCACGTCCTCGGGATCGGCAGCCTTGCCCCAGTCGTAGTCGAGGCGGCTCACCTCAGCGCCATAGGCCTTGGCTATGTTGGCAAACCGATCGCCGAAAGCGCCGATGGAGATCACCAGCACGCGATCGCCGGGGGAGAGTGTGTTGACCACCGCCGCCTCCATAACGCCGGTGCCGGAGGTGGTGAGAATGTAAAGGTCGTTCTTCGTCAGGAAGAACTCCTTCAGACGGTTGGTCACGCGGTCGAGGATGCCGGCGAACTCTCGCCCTCGATGGTTAATCATGGGGCGAGCGTTCGCCTCTAGCACCTCGGGCGGAACAGGCGTAGGACCAGGAATGCGCAGGTTCACGGCCATTGAAATCCTCCAGAATCTAGCTTCGAACGCACAGTTTTGAGCCAATGATAGAGTAGGGCCACATAACGGTCAAGAGAAAAAAGCCTGATATGGTAGAATAGGGTCGCTTTTGGAATTCTGCTTCGAGGTTGTCATGACCAGTCCATTCCGTAACCTGCCTAGCGTGAGCCGCCTGCTGGCTCACCGGCGCATCCGCCCTCTCGCCTCACGGATGGCCAGCGACAGCGTGGCCGAGGTGATCCGCCAGCAGTTGGAAGAGGCCCGGCGAGCCATTGCCGCCGGCCATGAGTGCCCGCCGACCGAGATCCTGGTGGAGTCGGTGCTCGCCCGTGCCGAGCTTCTTCTCCAACCGACCCTGCGACCGGTGATCAACGCCACCGGCGTCATCATTCACACCAACCTGGGCCGAGCCCCCCTCTCGCCGGAGGCCATAGCGGCCATGGAGGCAGCATCGCGAGGCTACAGCAACCTGGAGTTCGACCTGACGGAGGGCGAACGAGGCGACCGCCTGGCCCATCTGGAGACCCTCCTATGCCAGATCACCGGCGCGGAGGCAGCGATGGCGGTCAACAACAACGCCGGTGCTGCCCACCTGGCGCTTACCGCCCTGGCCAAGGAGCGAGAGGTGATCATCTCCCGCGGCCAGGCAGTGGAGATCGGCGGCGGCTTCCGCATCCCCGAGGTGATGCGCCAGAGCGGCGCCCGCCTGGTGGAGGTGGGCACCACCAATCGCACCTACCTGAGCGACTATCAGCAGGCCATCACCGATGACACGGCCGCTCTCATGCGCGTGCACGCCAGCAACTTCCGGATCATCGGCTTCGTGGAGTCGCCCCCCGTTGAAGACCTGGCCCGCCTGGCCCACGAGCACGGCCTCCTGCTCCTGGACGACCTGGGCAGCGGTTGCCTGATCGATACCAGCCAGTTCGGCCTGACCGCCGAGCCCACAGTACAGCAGAGTATCGCGGCTAATGCCGACCTCACCATGTTCTCCGGCGACAAGCTGCTGGGCGGTCCGCAGGCAGGCATCATCGTCGGCCGCCAGGAGCTCGTGACCCGTCTCCGTCGCCACCCCCTGACGCGCGCCCTGCGCATGGACAAGGGCAGCGTCGCCGCCCTGGCCGCCACCGCCATTCACTACGTCCGCGGCGAGGCGCTGAAGAAGATCCCCGTGTGGCGGATGATCTCCACGCCCCTGACGACCATCGAAAGGAGGGCCCGCCGCTGGGCGCGGGCCATCGGCGCGCCCGCTCGCATAGTGCACGGCCGGTCGATGGTCGGCGGCGGCAGCCTGCCCGAAGAGGGACTGCCCACCAGGGTTGTAGCCATCCCTGCCCACGGTGGCAGAAGCGTGACGGAGCTGGCCCAGCGTCTGCGCCAGGGCCAGCCGCCGGTCATCGGCCGCATCGAGCACGACCAACTCCTCCTCGACCCCCGCACTGTGGCGCCCGAGGACGACTCGACCCTGGTGGA
>CAZXAF010000087.1:0-6666 GCA_964638905.1 uncultured Dehalococcoidia bacterium | reverse complement strand
GAGTTCGGCCTGGGCCGGATCATGCTGGGCCAGGAGGAGATCCGTCGCTATCTCACCGGTACGTTTGCCGCCCTGCCCGACCTGACCACCACCCCCACGAGCGAGCCGCTCGGCATCGGCGAGCGCGTGTCTTGGACGTGGCTGCTGACCGCCACCCACCAGGGGGAATATGTCGGCATACCTGCAACCGGGAAGCGATTCGAGCTTCGGGGGTTCTCCGTCCTGCTGGTGCGAGGCGACAGGATCATCCGCGCTGTCGATTGCTTCGATGTGGCGGCTGTGGTTGAACAGGTGGCCCCTGAGAGCCTCGGATGCTCGGAAGACGCCGGAGAAATTGGCCTTAGCCGCCGGCTGAGCGTTCTCGCCGATGAGGACAACATAGCCTACGGCGAGTAACCCGATTGGCGTAGCGCATCAGCCGCTTCTGTCGCCTGTCGCCGGAATGACGGCCACCGCTACTCCCAGAAGCCCCTTTGGGCCGACTGCCGCGGATCCTTCGGCGGCGGCAGGCCCAGGTGTTCGTAGGCGTGACGGGTGGCTATGCGCCCCCGAGGCGTACGCTGGAGGAAGCCCATCTGCATCAGATAGGGCTCGTAGACGTCCATGATCGTGTCCGCCTCCTCGGAGATGGAGGCGGCGATCGTCTCGATGCCCACCGGCCCGCCGTCGAACTTGTCGATGATCGTGTGCAGGACCTTGTGGTCGACCTCGTCCAGGCCCAGCTCATCGATCTCCAGGCGGCTCAGGGCCTCCTGGGCTACCTGTTCGGTGATGACGCCATCGGCCATCACCTGGGCGTAGTCGCGCACCCGCCTGAGCAGGCGGTTGGCCACTCGCGGCGTGCCGCGGGCGCGGCGGGCGATCTCCTCTGCCCCCTTGTCCTCAATAGCCACGTCCAGGAGCGCGGCGTTGCGGCGGATCAAGGTGGCGATGTCCTCCTGCTGGTAGAAGTCCAGGCGGTAGACGGCGCCGAAGCGGTCGCGCAGGGGCGGGCTCAGCAGCGCGTAGCGGGTGGTCGCGCCGATGAGGGTGAAGGGAGGCACCGATAGGCGTACGCTTCTCGCTCCCGGCCCTTTGCCCAGGATGATGTCCAGGGCGAAGTCCTCCATGGCCGGATAGAGGACCTCCTCGGCTGCCCGCGGCAGGCGGTGGATCTCGTCGATGAACAGCACGTCCTCCCGCTGGAGGTTGGTGAGGATGGCCGCCAGGTCGCCCGCCCGCTCGACGGCTGGGCCGGAGGTGATGCGGACGTTGACCCCCATCTCGTGGGCGATGATGTGGGCGAGGGTGGTCTTGCCCAGGCCCGGCGGCCCGTAGAAGAGGTGATGATCCAGAGCCTCGCCGCGCTTCTGGGCGGCGACGACGGCGATCCGCAGGTTGTCCTTGATCTTGGCCTGGCCCACGAAGTCGTCCAGGCGCTTGGGGCGCAGGGCGGTATCGAGGACAACATCCTCTTCTTGCAGCTTGCCGGAGGTGATGCGCTCGGCCATATTTGGTGCCGGAAGCTCTCGCCGACCTTTCGCGTATTATAAGGCGCGAGTGGTCATCCGTCTACGCGCTTATCCAGAAAATCGGCCCCTGGCCTGCTAGGGCGCGCCCAGGATCACGTAGGCCTCGCCGGCGTCGGGGCGGGCGTTGTCCGGGCCGTCGGCCAGGAGGGCGCCGCCGATGATGTCGTCGATGCCGTCGCCGTTGACGTCGCCGCTGGCCACCGAGAAGCCCAGCTCATCATCCGCTTCGGACCCGAGGACGGTCATCCGGTGCTGGCCCAGAGCGGCATCGACGGCGGCCGACCACTGGGCTGAGCCGAGGAAGACGAGGACCTGGCCGGCCTTCGCGCGGGAGTTGGCTGTCGGCGCCCCGACCAGCACGTCGGCGATGCCATCGCCGTTGACGTCGCCGCTGGCCAGGGAGTGGCCGAAGAGGCCGTTAAAGTCGCTGCCGATGATGGTGACGTCCTGTTTCTCCTCGGCGATGTCTATGCTGCCCGCTAGCTCCGCCGAGCCGAAGATGACGTAGACCTCGCCGCAGTTCGTGCGGCCGTTGTCCGGGCCGTCGGCGTTGCGGGCACCGACGAGGATGTCATCCGTCTCATCGCCGTTGACATCGCCTGCGGTCAGGACGAAGCCCGACCAGTCGTTGGTATCGGCGCCCCAGATGGTCAGAGCCCCCTCGTCGGAGGCCAGATCGAAGGCTCCCTCAAGATCGGGCGAGCCGAAGATCACATAGGCCACGCCTCCATCGGCGCGCTGGCCGTCGGGGCCGTCGGCCATATGCGTCCCTACGAGGATGTCGTCGATACCGTCGCCGTTGACATCGCCGCTGGCGGCGAAGTTGGCGAGAAACCACTCGGCCTGAGCGCCCACGATGGTGAAGTCCTGCTGGTCCAGAGCGGTGTCGACCCTCCCGCTGAGGGTAGGCGAGCCAAAGGCCACATAGATCTCGCCGGCATTGCTGCGGTCCCCGCTCGGGCCGTCGGCGCCCGGGGCGGCAACGATGAGATCATCGACGCCGTCGCCGTTGACGTCACCGGCCGTCAAGGCGTAGCCCAGGTAGTCGCTCCCCCCGGCTCCCAGGATGGTGAAGTCCTGCTCGTCGAGAGCCATGTCCACCGTCCCGCTCAGGTCGGGCGAGCCGAAGACGACATAGGCTTCGCCGGCGTAGATGCGATCGCCGTCCGGGCCGCTCGAGAAGCGAGCACCGACGAGGATGTCATCGATGTCGTCGCCGTTGACATCGCCGCTGGCTACCACAAAGCCGAGGTTGTCGCCCTGGCTGGCCCCAATCACGGTGAAGTCCTGCTGGCCCTCGGCTATGTCCACTGTGCCCCCGACTTCGGGGGAGCCGAAGATGATGTAGGCTTCGCCGGCGTTGTTGCGGCCGTTGTCCGGGCCGTCGGCCTTGGGAGCGCCCACCAGGATGTCGTCGATACCATCGCCGTTGAAGTCGCCCTGGGCCAGGGAGAACCGGTCGGCCAGATAGTCGTCGGTATCGCCGCCGAGCACCGTCAGGTCAGGGGCCGTGGCGGCGAGGTCGATGGTCGAAGCGGGTGGCCCGGGTGTCCCCGGAGCGGGGGTGAAGCCTTCCGGCGGCTGCTCGGCTTCCTCCACACAGCCAGCCAGCGCCACAAGGAGGGCGAGGAGGGCAGCACAAGCTGCCGCAGCGGCCACGCTTGTCCGAAGAGAACGCATCAGGTATAGAATAGCACAGCAGCCGTCAGCGTCCAGGCTGGAGTTCGAGGATATGCCGATTCTTAAAGTCAACAACATCGACGTTTACTACGAGGAGCACGGAGCGGGGCCACCGCTGGTGATGGCTCACGGCTTCACTACCTGCACCGCCGAGTGGCGGCCCTCGCTCCTGCCGCTGACGGCCAACCATCGGCTTCTGCTGTACGACATCCGCGGCCACGGCGACACCGCTGCCCCCGCGGAGCGCTCGGCCTATTCGATCGAGACCTTCGCCGCCGACCAGCGGGCGCTGATGCTCAAGCTGGGCATCGAGCGGGCACACATCGGCGGGATGTCCATGGGCGGGATGATCGCCCTGCGGTTTGCCCTGGACTATCCCCAGATGGTGTCATCGCTCCTTCTGTGCGATACCACGGCAGGCAACGGCCAATCGAATGGGGAGGCGGGCCGCTTCGAGAACATGATGAAGAACTACGACTCGGGGATGGCGCACGTCGCCGAGAAACACGGCCTGGCGGAGCTGGCGGAGCGGATGATCGCCTGGTCGCAGGCCAATGACCCCCACTACGCCGATGACCCTCAGCGCGATATAGCCCGCCAGCGGCTGGCCCGCATGAGCCTCCAGGGCTTCCTGGGCGCCCTGTGGGCCATACACGACCGGCCGGACCTGGTGCCCCGCCTGGGCGAGGTGCGTGCGCCGACGCTGGTGCTGGTGGGCGAATGGGACAGCTTCCTTCCTTCCGCTCGCCTGGCTCACCAGGGCATCAAGGGCTCGCGCTTCGTCCTCATCCGCCGCGCCGGTCACGCCACGCCCAACTGGCGGCCGTTGGCCTTCCAGCGGGCGGTGGCCGAGTTCCTGGACGCCGTGGAGGCCGGACGGCCCGTCGGCGGCGAGTTCGAGCTGTAGGGGCTCACTCCTCCCACACGGCGGCGATCACGATTGCGCCGCTGCGGATGACCTTCGCTCTGGCCAGCGACGGCTCGCGGGGCACGTCTTTGCCCAGCGATGGCGCCTCCTGGCCCTGCGGCGGCTGAGGGCGGGAGGGAGTCGGCGGCTGGGAGGGTCGCGGCTTCTCGGCCATGCGGTCCCCCTAGGTATAGACGCCCACCACCAGGGCGTCGCGAGGGTCGGACTCCGAGAAGAAGATGAGGGCGCAGTGACGGCCGATGACCATCTGGGCGGCGTCGATGTTGCGGGCCACCGGCACGTCGGCCAGCCATACCGACAGGCTCCCCGCTATCTGGACGGTGGCCGTGTAGGAGCCGGCGTTGAAGCCCTTGACCGTTCCCTTTCGCACAATCATGACTAGACAGCTCCCAAGGACAGCCGCTGCTCGTAGACGGGCGCTTTGCCGCCCACCGAGTAGCGCATGCTGATGCCCAGCACTCGCCAGCGAGCGTCTGTCAGGCCGGCGGACTGGTCGGTGATGGTGATCACGTCGTAGATCTCCTGGCCGCAGTTAACCGGCACCACGATCTCGCCGCCGCCGGAGGCGATCTCCTGGTGGCGCATTTCGGCGTCGGCTCGGTCTTGGGCGCGAGCTACCGTATCCAGGTTCAGGTCGTGCGCCTGGCGGACGCGATCGTAGGCCTCCTCGATTTCATCCCAATCGAAGGCCTCCACGAAGGGGCCATCGCCGAACACCTGCACGCGGTTGGCCTGGGGGCGCTGGCTGGCGTAGCGGCCGCGGAAGATGGCGTGGTCCGTGCCGAAGGAGTAGTCGCTGGCCTCGTCGGCTTGGGGGTTCTTGACGTAGACCAGGTTGTTCCGGATGAACATGACGTCTGGAACCATGGCCAGCAGGCGGCGGGCCGCTGTCGCTCCGCTTTCGCCCGGGTGGATGGTGAAGCTGGGGTAGACTTCGCTGATAACATTACTGCTGCCAGTGGTGGAGAACTCCAGGCCGGCCCGGGCCATGATGAAGGAGAACAGCTGGAAGATGTTGAACTCGCCCTGGGCCCAGGCGAACTGATGACGCGACCGCCAGTTATCCAGCAGTTGCCAGGCATCGTGAGCGTAGATGATGAGGGACGCATTCCCTTCGCCGGAGGTGTATTCCCAGCCGTCGATCCAGTAGGAAAGGCCCTGGGCGGTCAGGGGGCCGCCGGCAGTCTGATAGCCGGGCCTCACCAGCACCTCGCTGCTTGCTTTGATGACCGCATTCTCCCCAGACAGGTCCAGGTAGCGCCCATCGTCGTTGCGCAAGACCAGCCGAAGGCGACCACCGCGAGGTTCGGTGTCAGCGGTCAGCTCCAGGATGTCGGCGGTGACGTCCAGAGTGGGCGTAGTGAGGGATGCCTGCCAGACGCCCCAGGGCGTCGTCAGCCACACGTGGCTTGCACTATAGGCGATGGCCAGACCATAGTCGCTGGATAGGTTCATGGGCACCGGCTCTCGCCAGAGGTTATCTACGTACGTGGCCGCGGCTAGCGAGTGGGAGAAGTAGGGGCGAGCGTAGCCTTCGCTGCCTGTGTACTTCTCGACGAAGGTGAGGCGAAGGACATCGGGGCAGGCCAGAAAGGGGGTGCGGAACTCCACGCCGGAGCCCGCGCTGGCCACCGATACCTCCTCCAGGGGGGACCAGGTGTCCGGCGCCTGCGAGTAGCCGTCGCCGTAGATGCAGGTGCAGACCTTGGCGGCGCCCCCAGCGTCGCTGCCCGAAACCAGCACGTTGAAGTCTCTATCGTAGTGGCAGGCCAGCCCGTCAAAGGAGGCGAGGCTGTTGGTCCAGGCGGCGGGACTGCCCCAACTGCCGCCGCTGCGCTTCATGGCGTAGACGGTGCCCCCTACGGAGTAGGTGAGGAGGGCGGTGCCATCGGCTTTGAGGTCGGCGGCCAGCCAGCCCACGCTGCTGGGCGCCGTCGTTATGGTCGTGGCTGAGCCGAAGCTGGCTCCGTAGTTGCTGCTCTCCCGCAGGTAGATCGTCCTGCCGTTGGTGCCCACGTAGAACAGCAGAACCTGGGCGTCCTGGCTGGCCAGGGCGACGTCGGCGTTCGCCACGGAGTCCATGAGAGTCCAGTTGCTGAAGTCGCTGGCCGGGCCGGGGCTGGTCACCCGCTGGAGATAGAGAGAGCCGCTCTCCACCCGGCAGCGAATGAGGGAGCCATCGCCCGGCATGGTGGCGGCATGATAGCTATCGGCCTCGCTGCCCGAGTACAGGCGCTGCCAGTTCAGGCGACGGATGCCGCCGATGTCGTCGCTGATCTCCACCTTCACGTAGGGGACAGCGCTGGCATTCTTCTGGGTGGCGAGCAGGGCGGAGGGCAGGGTTCGCATGTTCTTGTCGCTAGCTAGGGCTCAGGATGTCCGTGAGCGTGGGAGGCAGCTCCCGCTCTGCCTTCTGGTAATGAGCGGCCAGGTGGCGGGCCGCCGCCTGGATCTGCTCCGGCGTCGCCTCCACCCGCTGGCCGCGATGCCCACCCGGCGAGAGGGCGGCCACCGCTGCCGCCATGCGTTGCCAATCCACCGTCCGCT
>CAZXAF010000086.1:0-6678 GCA_964638905.1 uncultured Dehalococcoidia bacterium | reverse complement strand
TCTGGCGCTACGGGCAAGAGCTTCACAGCCGCCGCATCGCCCGCCGCATCGTCCGCGATAGGCCCCTGGAGACCACAACCCAGCTGGCTGAAACGGTGGAGAAAGCTGTGGGGCACCGCTACCGTCGCCTCCATCCCGCGACCCGCACATTTCAGGCATTGCGCATCGCCGTCAATGAGGAGCTGGACAACCTGGCGGCTGCTCTGGAGGGAAGCCGCGACCTGCTGGGCCACGGAGGGAGGCTGGTCGTGATCAGCTTCCATTCCCTGGAGGCCGCCATCGTTAAGAACTTCTTCCGTCAGGAATCGCACGACTGTATCTGCCCGCCGGATGTGCCGGTCTGCGTGTGCGACCACGAGGCCAGCCTGAAGTTGGCAACGCGCGCTGCCGTCAGGCCCGCGCCGGCGGAGGTGGAGGCCAACCCGCGCTCCCGCAGCGCTCGCCTGCGGGCGGCGGAGAGGCTATAGCATCATGGCAAGAGCACATACGGCCACCGCCGATGAGCGTCGCGCCCCGCCCGCCAAGGGGCGGCCTCTCCCCATGGCCGCGGTGCTGACCATCGCCCTGATCGCCATGGGCCTGGCCGCTTTTCTGCCCCTGCTTCTGAGCAGCCATGACACCACTACCGGCCACAACATCCGCGAGCTCGAAGGCCAGCGAGACGACTGGCAGGCCCAAACCCACGAACTGGAGGCAGACATCGCCTCCCTGGCCGCCCTCGACCGTATCGAGAAGGAAGCGCGCGAGCGTCTGCACATGCAAGAACCAGAGGAGAAGCTGTACATCACGGTGGACGTTGCCGCACCAGAGGACCAGCCTATCCCGGCGCGCTTCCTGCCTCCTCCGCGCCAGCCCGTCGAAGAGCACCAATCCTGGTGGCAGTCCCTCCTGGACCTGCTACCTTTCCCATAAGTAGGAGCCTAAGTGAGCGAGCGCACTCATAGACACCGAAGGCACGCCCAACCGAGAGGAAGAAGGATTCGAGAACTAATGTTCTGTAAGCGGACGGACGGTAAATAGTGGCAGTTCAAGGCAACGGCATCTCCAGACGGCTGGGGTTCGTGATCGTCCTCCTCCTCATAGCTACCCTCGGCCTGGTGGGTCGCCTGGCGCACCTCCAACTCTTCAGCCACCAGGAGTACCAAGCGCAGGCCGAGGACGAACACCAGGGCAGCCTGGTCTTGACCCCCCGCCGTGGGGCCATCCTCGACAGCAACGGTTACCCCCTGGCCGCCAGCGTCGATGCCTACGACGTCGTGGTGGATAGCCAGGTGTGGGACGACCCTGCCCGCGCCCAAAAACGGGCTGAGGCCCTAGCCGATGTCCTCAACCGGCCTCCGAAGGATATTCTCAACGATTTGACCACGTCCATAACCCGCGAGGTCACCGTCGGCCGCGGGCTGGACTACCAGGGCAGCCTGCGCGTGGAGGACCTGGGCCTACCAGGCGTCAGGCTAGTTCGTACTGGTCACCGTGTCTACCCAGAAGGGAATCTGGCGGCGTCTCTGATCGGGTTCATTGGCCGGGACAATGTCGGCCTCACCGGCCTGGAGGCCGACTACGATCGTGACTTAAGGGGCGCCGCCGGTTCCCTCTCGTACGAGCGCGACGGGCTGGGCCGTCAGATCGTCCAGGGCTCCAGCAAGCGCGTACCGCCCGAGCCAGGAGCAGACATCGTTCTCACCATCGACCGCTATATGCAGCGCCTGGCCGAGCGGGAGCTGGACGCCGCCCTCGAGCAACACGAGGCCAGCGGCGGCACGATCATCATCATGGATCCCCGCACGGGGGCCATCCTGGCTATGGCCAGCCGCCCCTCTTTCGACCTGACCAACCTCGACCTCAGCGATGAAAGCCAGATGGATCTGTACCGCAATCGGGCCATCATCGATCTGTATGAGCCGGGCTCTGTGTTCAAAGTGATAACGATGGCCGCTGCCCTCGACGCTGGTCTGGTTTCGCCCGATAGCGTCTACGTGGACGAAGGCGCAGCCCACGTCTCCGGCTGGACCATCGTCAATTGGGACTACGGCACTCATGGCACCCAGACGGCCACTCAGATCCTCGTGAAAAGTTTGAACACAGGCGCTGTCTGGCTCAGCGAACTCCTTGGGTCGGGCCGCTTCTACGACTACGTCTCCCGCTTCGGCTTCGGCCAGCCTACGGGCGTCAGCCTATCAGGCGAGGCAGCGGGCCAAGTGCGGACCCCCGCCGAAGACAACTGGTCAGAAGTGGACATGGCCACCAATTCCTTCGGCCAGGGGATCAATGTCACTCCCCTACAGATGATCGCTGCCATCTCCGCTGTTGCCAACGACGGCAAGCTGATGCAACCTTATGTCGTGCAGGAGATCCGTCGCGGCGATGAGCGCCAGGTGTTCCAGCCAATCGAGGTGCGCCAGGTGATCACCGCCGAAACGGCCAATACCCTCACCCAAATGATGAACGCTGTGGTGGACGGCATCACGACCATCTACGCCATCTCTGTGCCGGGCCATCAAGTAGCTGGCAAGACAGGCACGGCATCCATCTCCATCCCGGGCGGCTACAAAGAAGGTGCCTACATTGCCTCTTTCGCTGGGTTCGTTCCCAGCGACGACCCTGTTCTCGCCATGCTGATAAAGATCGACGAACCCAAAGACGTGCCCTGGGGCTCAGCGGTATGCGCCCCCATCTTTGCTCGCATGGCCCAGTCGATCCTGGACTACCTCAAGGTTCCACCAGCGCCGGAGGCTCTAGTACATGAGAGCCCTTAGCAATAAGATCGGGCCATGCAAACCATTCAAGACATAACAAGTGCTCTCGGCTCCCTGCTGATCGCGGTGAGCAGAGTCATCGAGAGGCGAGCGTTCACCGGCGTTAGCGTTGACTCGCGTCAGGTACAACCCGGCCACCTGTTCATAGCCCTGCCCGGCGAGCATCACGACGGCCACGAATTCATCGACGACGCCATCAGCCGCGGCGCCATAGGGGTAATCGCTCAGCAGCAGCCGTCCGACCTGCCCCACGAGGTCTCTTTCTTCCGGGTAAACGACACCCTTGCCGCCCTCCAGCGCCTGGCCGCCTACTGGCGAGGTCGGCACAGGGTGAAGGTAGTGGGCATTACCGGCAGCGTCGGCAAGACCACCTGCAAGGAGATAACAGCTGCCGTCTTGAGCTCCGGCTATCAGGTGCTCAAGAACGAGGCAAACCTGAACACGGAGATCGGCCTGCCCCTGTCGCTTCTCCAGCTCCGGCCGGAGCACGAGCGGGTTGTGCTGGAGATGGGCATGTATGGCCCGGGCGAGATTCATCTCCTCTGCCAGATAGCCCGCCCTCAGATAGGCGTAGTCACTAACGTCGGCCCCGTGCACCTGGAGCGCCTGGGCACCCTGGAGGCCATCGCCCAGGCGAAGGCCGAGCTGGTGGAGAGCCTGCCGCCCGACGGCTGGGCGATCCTCAACGGAGACGACCTTCAGGTGGCGGCTATGGCCGGACGCACCAGCGCCCGCGTTGCCCTCTTCGGCGAATCGCCGCTGTGCTCCGTGCGAGGCACTGTTCTGTCCACCAGCGGCCTGGAGGGCATCACCTTCCGCCTGACCTGCGACAATGAGTCTGAGGACATCTCAGCGCCCTTGCCCGGCCGTCACAATCTCTACAACGCGCTGGCAGCAGCCGCCGTCGGCCTGGCCGATGGCCTGTCCCTTCAGGAAGTAGCCGCCGCCCTGGCTGCCGCCGACGTTCCCCTGCGCCTGCGAACCTTCGCCGGCCCTAAGGGCAGCACTATCCTGGACGATACCTACAACGCCAGCCCCGCCTCCATGCTGGCCGCCCTCGAACTCCTGATCGATCTCCCCGGTCGCCACCTGGCCCTTCTGGGCGACATGCTGGAGCTGGGCAGCTTCGAAGAGGAAGGGCACCGTCTGGTGGGGGAGCGAGCAGCCCAGACCACCGACGTTCTCTACACCGTCGGTGAGCGCGGGAAACTCATCGGCGAGGCTGCCGAGGCGGCCGGCCACCAGAACGTGCAAGTCCTGTCCTCCAAGGAAAAGGCAGCGGCAACCATCCGCGAGACATTGAGCGAGGGCGATCACCTGCTGGTCAAGGCCTCGCGGTTCATGGCTCTGGAGACGGTAATCGAGGAACTGACGGGCTGACATGGTTCGAGCCCTAATGCTGGGAGCGATGGCTTTTGCGCTATCGGTGGTAGTGGGACAGCCGCTGGTCGAGTTTCTGCGGCGGCGAAGGCTGGGCAAAGAGATCAGCTCCGACGGCCCGACTTCACACATGGCCAAGGTCGGCACGCCTACCATGGGAGGCGTGCTCATCTTCTCTGTGGTCCTTCCCATCACCCTGGCCGCCAACATAGTCGAACGCCTGTCCATCCTCCTGCCCCTGGGGACGATCGTCGCCGCCGGCCTCCTGGGGCTGGTCGATGACCTGCGCACCATCGTCGGCAAGGCCAGGACAGGCCTCAACAAGCGCCTCAAGGTTCTGCTGTTAACCGCCATGGGCCTGACCGCCGCCCTCGTCCTCTACTTCTCTCTGGACGTGGAGGACGTGAAGATCCCCTGGGCCGGCGAGTTTGAGTTGGGCCTCGTATACATACCGCTGGCAGTAATCATCATCGTCTTCACCACCACCGCCGTGGCCATCACCGACGGTCTGGACGGCCTGGCCGGCGGCACCACCGCCCTGGCCTTCCTAGCTTATGGCGTCATCGCTCTGCTCCAGGAGCAAACCTACCTGGCCACCTTCTGCTTCACCGTCGTCGGAGCAACCGCCGGCTTCCTCTGGTACAACAGCTATCCCGCCCAGGTGTTCATGGGCGATACGGGCGCCCTCGCCCTGGGCTCCTCCCTGGCCGTGGTCGCCCTGATGACCGGCCACTGGCTGCTCCTGCCCATCATCGGCATCGTCTTCGTCCTGGAGGGACTATCGGACGTCATTCAGATCGGCTTCTTTCGCCTCACCGGGGGCAGACGCATTTTCAAGATGAGCCCCCTGCATCATCACTTCGAGCTGCTGGGCTGGTCGGAGCCCCAGGTGGTGATGCGATTCTGCCTTCTGGGAATCGTAGGCTCCCTGCTGGGAGTGGCCCTGGCGGCGCAGGTGTAGACGGGACTATGACAAGCCAGCACGACTTCAAAGGCAAGCGGGTGACGGTGGTCGGCCTGGGGATCGAAGGGGTGGACCTGGTGCGCTTCCTCCACACCCGGGGCGCCCGCATAACCATAAGCGACGCCAAGCCCGCCGAGGGCCTCGGCGCCCGGCTGGAGGAGATCGCCGGCATCCCCGCCCACCTGTCGCTGGGGGCCAACGACCCGCACGTCCTGCTGGCCGCCGACGCCATCTTCGTGTCCCAGAGCGTGCCTCTCGACCTGCCGGCGCTGGCCGAGGCCCGCCAACAAGGCATACCGATAAGCTCCATGTTCAAGCTCTTCCTGGAGCTCTGCCCGGCGCCGGTGGCGGGCATCACGGGCAGCAGCGGCAAGACGACCACAACTGCCCTGGTGGGAGAGATGTTCCGCTGCGACGGCCGCCCCCACTTCGTGGGGGGCAACATCGGCGTCGGCCTGCTGTCGCACCTGGTCGACCTCACGCCGGACACCTGGGCCGTCCTGGAGGTCAGCCACACCCAGCTCCAACTCCTGCCGGAGCGCAGCCTCAACGTGGCCTGTCTGCTGAACATCACGCCCAACCATCTGGACCGCTTCTCCTGGGACGATTACCGCCGCCTGAAAGCCAGCATCCTCCGCCACCAGAGTGGCGACGACTACGCCGTGCTGTCCTACGACGACGGGGAGACGCGCGCCCTCGCCGAGCGGGCCACCGGCCAGGTGCTCTACTTCAGCGTGGGCTCGGAAGTCCCGGGCGACGGCGTCTTCCTCCGCGACGGCTGGGCCGTTTCCAGACGGCACAACCGCGAAGAGAGACTCTTCCCTATTGACAACCTCAACTTGCGAGGCCGCCACAACTGGGGCAACGCTGTGGCGGCGACCGCAGTAGCCAGCGCTTGCGGCCTGAGCCCGCAAGCCATAGCCCGAGCAGTGGACGGATTCCAGACGCCGCCCCACCGCCTGGAATCCGTCCGCCGGCTCGCCGGCGTCGCCTACTACAACGACAGCATCGCCACCACACCCGAGCGCACCCTGGCCGCCCTGCGCTCCTTCAGCGAGCCGCTGCTCCTCCTCCTCGGTGGGCGCGAGAAGCGCCTTCCCCTGGAGGAACTGGCCGAGGAGGCCTGCCGCCGCTGCCGGGCGATCATCTTCTTCGGCGAGTCGGCGCCCATCCTGGAGGAGGCTGTACGGCGAGCGGCCGACCGCCAGCCAGCCGACGACCGGCCCAGGCTGACGCGGGTGGCGAGCCTGGCGGAGGCAGTGGAAGCCGCTCAGGCCCAGGCCCAGGCCGGAGACGTGATCCTCCTGTCGCCTGCCTGCACCAGCTACGACGCCTATTACAACTTCGAAGAGCGAGGATCCGATTTCCGCCGACTGGTCCTGAACCTAGCTCAGGAGGTGGAGCGATCGCCACGCTAGAGACAGGCCGCCTGCGACCAGGCGCTCCCGACTACATCCTCATCCTGGCCGCCGCCGCACTGCTGGTGGTGGGCCTGCTGGTGGTGTACAGCGCCAGCTTCGCTATCGGCCACCTGGAGTACGGCGACACCAACTACTTCATCGCTCGCCAGGCGGCCTT
>CAZXAF010000085.1:0-6681 GCA_964638905.1 uncultured Dehalococcoidia bacterium | reverse complement strand
CGCCCGTAGCGGTAGTCCGACGAGCGCACCAGCGACTCGTACATCTCCTGCTTGCGGCGCACGTTGCCCAGGGTGTCGTCCTCAATGGCGTCCAGGCTCATCATGCTGGCCGCCAGGTTGCCCAATCGCTCCCAGGGCTGCAAATCGGGCGCCAAGAAGCTGAGCTGTCCGCTGCGCTGCTGTCGGTTCTTCTTCTTGTACTCGCGGCAAGTTGCCTTGTCGTCCCCCGTGATCGGCTTGAACGCCTCGTCGGGTATTCCCTTGTCCAGCAGGGCGGGCGTGGCCCCGATGAGGCTGTTGCCACACTGGATGTTGCGATCCAGGAAGCTCAACGGCTTGCCAGGGTCCAGGGTCTCCATCCACAGGGCCACCTTGCACAGCTCCACGGCCATGGGGTTGATGTCCACGCCGTGGATGCAGTGGCGCACCACGTCGCGCAGGGCGTCTCGCAGCTCGGCCGGGGCAGGCTCGTCGTCGCCAGTGCGCGCGCGGGCCAGGTGGCGGGCCAGGCGGTGGGCGGCAGCGATGAGGAAATGGCCAGAACCGCAGGCGGGATCCACGACTTTAATGCTGAGGATGGCCTCTTCTTCACGTTTCACGCCCTCACGTTTCACGCCCTTCAGCCGATCCTCGACCACGGGCTCTAGCGCCGAATCCAGCAGGCAGTGGATCAACGACGCGGGGGTGTAATAGCTGCCGGTGGTCTTGCGCTCGGAGCCGGCCGCCACGTCCAGCTCAAAGGCCGCGGCGTCGGCGTTGAGCTGGGGGTGGAGTTCCAGCAGGGACTCGTAGACGCTGCCCAGTTCCTCGGCGCCCAGGTTGCGATAGTCCACCGGGCGGCGCACCTTGCCCTCGATGGTGAAGGCCAGGGCGCGGACGGCCTCCAGCAGGGCGTTGTTGGCCAGGTCGGCTTCGTCCAGATCGGGCGTGGCCCGCTCGGAGAAGAGAAAGCTGCCCAGGGCGGGCAGGCCCAGGGGTGGATAGCCGTCGCGCAGCAGGGTGAAGACCAGGCGCAGGCCGCGATAGAGGTCGGCGTGGGGGCCGCCGCGCAGGGTTTCGGCCATGTCGCGCAGGCGGCGGACGGAGTAGAAGTCAGCGTAATGGCGCTGGATACCGTCGGGCGTGTCGGGCAGCAGCAACAGCTCCCGGTCCTCAGCCACAAACAGAAAGATGAAGCGGTAGACCAGCCGCAGGAGCTGCCGGTAGTAGTCCTGCGCGCTCAGCTCGCCAGACCGGAGACGAGCTTTGAGCGCGGCATTGGCCCGGTGGGCGGCCCCTTGGGCTAAGAAGCCCCGGCCCAGGGCGACGATGGCCTCCTGCACGCCGCTGCGCAGGGCGTCCAGCGCGCGCACGCCCTGGTCCGCCGCCGCTTTGGACCAACGCTCCAGCCAGCACTCGCTCGGCAGGTCGCCTTCCACCCGGCTCTGGTGGCAGACCAGCCACAGCAGCGCGAAGTCGGCGTAGAGCTGGCCCGCCATCATGGCTTCCAGGTCGAACTCCACGTAAGCGGCGCGGGTGAGGCTGACGTTGTCGCGCAGCACGCGCAGGCGCAGGCCGTTGCTGGCAATGCCCCACAGGTGGTCGTCGGAGCGGTTGAGGAACTCTTGCAGCAGGCTGTGGGGACTGCGTTTCATCGCGCCCCGCACCTCGCCGCGCCGGTCCAGGTCTTGACGGTAAGTGATCAGGTGGATGGGAACGTTGCCCCACGAGTGGCTAATGGGATAGGTGGCGCCGTCCAGCGGCAGACCCCCGGCGAACTGCAAGCGGCCGTAGCCTAGCTCCTGGAAGAGGATGAGCAGCCACCGCTCGCGGGTGAGGGTGGTGCCGGCGTCGGTGGCGGGCAGGCGGCTCCGTTGCTGGTCAAAACTGGCCCACGCGCTCTGGCAGCGGTTCCAGG
Organism: uncultured Dehalococcoidia bacterium; assembly: GCA_964638905.1. Lineage (GTDB taxonomy): Bacteria > Chloroflexota > Dehalococcoidia > SM23-28-2 > SM23-28-2 > SM23-28-2. The sequence goes on along the minus strand of CAZXAF010000085.1, from coordinate 4,784 downwards.
AGCGGTTGATGGCCTCGTTGAGCCGCTCGTTGGGCAGCAGATGGTAGTCCTCTGGCCGCAGCCCGTCCAGCCCCTTGCCCTCGGTGATCCGCTGCAGCAGGTCGGCGGGCAGGATAGCGCCTTCGGTTTTGACGGTGGTGAAGGTGGTGCGGGATACGGTTCTCATTCGTGCTCCGTGTCAAGACCTGACAGGTTTCCAAAAGGTGTCGTTTTCAGCTAGATTCGGCCCGATCCTGGGCACATTTGCGTCGAAAAGTGACTTGTGAAACCTGACAGGTCTGGAATAGACCCCTTAGCTTCGTGAAACGCGAGCTGATGGCCGACGCTTTCAGGCACGCCGAAGTAGATCCGCCAGTCGCTCGATCTCCTCCTGGCCGGAAATCATGATTCCCTCCCGCCGGGCGAACGCTTCCGCCTCTGGCGTGAACCCCGCCCGCGAGATAAGCCAGGGACGGGCCAAAAGCGTCTCCGCTTTTGCCTGCAACTTCCGCAGTTCCTTCGCACCGGTCCGCCGGCCGCGCCACTTGATCTCCACTGCCCATCGCTCATCGCCACTGCGACCCGGCTTCGGGCGAACCTCCGCCAGTGCGTCAACCTCCACCTGCCCATCGTCGGAGCGGTAGGGCGTCACCCGGCTGAACTCGGGCAATTGCACCCGGTTTGGGAGTCCCAGCAAATCGCCATCCACTTCCTGCCCGGCGAAGCGGTGCAGCAATTCGCGCACCTGGCTCTCTTTGGCGATCCCCAATTCGGCCGTGGCCCGCTGATACTTCTCCATCAACTCGGCCACCAATTGCTCGAGCGCCTTCTGGCGAGGCATGCCGGTCAGTTCCAGGCCGGCGTAGTAGTAGGCCACCCACAATTGGAGCACCGGATCGCGGAATACGTAGGTTTTGTCGGCCCGCTGCTGGATCAGATCCACTTCCATGAGCCAGTTGAGCACCTGGCGAATGGCCCCGGTCGGCCGCTTCAGAGCCCGTGCCAGTCGGGTCAGGGTCAGGCCCTCGGCCTCCCTGGCCAGCACCTGCAGGACGGCCGGAGGCATGGTCTCCCCGCGCGTCCGCTGCAGCGAGTCCTCCAGCACGTAGCGGCAGAGGTTATAGATGCGACCGGTGGTGCCCAACGTCTCCAACACGAAGGCTTCCTGTACCGTCTGCAGGTCGAGCGGCTTGTTCAACAGGGAGACCATCTCCACGACCCGCATGGTGGTGGCGTAGACGTAGAAGGGATGTCCGCGCGTCACCTGGTAGACGGCGGCCAGTACCTCCGGTGTCACCGCCGGCTCCATCGCGGTCAGCCGCTTGCGGGCCAGGTCGTCACTATCCTGTCGGCCAAAGGGGCCCACCGTCTCCAGTTGGAAGTGAACGAACAGAGGCGAATCGGCTCGCAGAAAGATGCGCTCCATAAGGCTGAGCATTGAACCGGCCACCACATAGCACACCCTGGATTGGCTTTGCAGGACAGCCCGGAAAAGGGCCACGATGCTTTCGATCTGCGGGTAGTTGTTGAGGGCCAGGATCTCGGGGAACTCATCGAGGATGAGCAAGACGTGACGGTCCATGGCCTGGGCCCAGGTCTCCGGCCAGTTGAAAGCCATCTCCAGCAGCCGGTGTTGATTCGGCTTCTCTTTCTGCAATTCCTGGTTGAACGCATACAGGTACTCGGAGAGAGCTTTGTTGCCCCATCGCCCGACGGCCGTCAACTGAAAGGCGGGGTCCGAATAGGGCTCGATCTTGCCCTCGCCCCGTTCCAGCAGCCAGTAGAGGACGCTGCCAATGTACTGGGTGGCAAATGCCTCGGGGGTGAAGGCCAGACGGGGAAGGTCCAAGTAGGCCACTGCTACCTCAGCATCGGTTTCCTGCAGCAGATGGCGGCGCAGGAACTCTTTGAGGATGACCGTTTTGCCCACGCGCCGAAAGCCGCTCAGGGCCAGGTTTTTGCGGATGCCCTCGGCGAGCAGCGTCTTGCTCAGCGCCAGCAATTGCAGGTGATGCTCACGGTCGGTGAAGAACCGCTGTTCCTCTTCGGGATAGATGTAGTCCAGCATGGCGACCTCCTTACTAGCCACTTGGCTTACTAGTCAGATGACTAGTATACCACGCAACGGCGCCGGGCGCAAATGAAGCCACGAAGTCTGACCGTCGTGGGCTGCTACGCAGCTATGATACTACTGGCAGCAACACATATACCCCCAACACATCCGGCGGCAGGTGGGGGCGCACATCGTAGTGGACGCCTGTGACACGAGCGGCCCGGCGTACCCGGCGGTGGGCGTCCAGCAATTCCTGGCCGCGCTGCACGGCAGCCTCGTTCAGGGGCTGGCGGAGGTGCTCAAAACCGTCCACCACCTGCTGGACAAAGGCGGTGGCCTGCTGGGGGATGATGTTGGCCGCGGGCTGGGCGTCGAGCAGAGCTTCGGCCTGGTCAGGCGAGAGCCATTGGGCGGCGGTCGGCGCGGCGGTGAAGCCCAGAAGTTGGCAGTCCTCGGCCAGCAGTGCCGTCTCGTCGTCCCCCTTTTGGGCCAGGATGTGATAGCGAAGACGCACCAGCAGCAGCGTTGTGCGCTGCTCAACGGCGCGGGTGCGTATGGCGCCGCAGCGGCGGGCCAGGCCGTCGAGCAACGGATCCAGCGCGGCGTCCATCACGTAGGCGGCCAGACCCTCAACGATGGGGTGAGTGCGGGTCAGGTGCAGCACGCCGTCGGACACGGGCAGCTCGAAACGAGCTTTGAAGCTCTCCCGTCCGCCACATGCCTCGCGGATGGCCGCTCGGTTGGGCAGGTGCACCTCCAGGGCGCCCACCTGGGGCGCCCCTACGTGTTTGACGAAGCCGCCGTGGACAGTCACCACCTCTTCCACGAAGCGCTGGACATCCACGCCCGTGCCGATGGCCTGGCGGACAGCCTGCCATTCCTGGGCCACCTCGTCCACCTTGATGGTGCGCTGGGCAAACAGGGTGCGAGAGCGCCGCTCCTTTTCCGTCACATTGTCCCAGCGGGTGTGCAAGTCCCGGTAAACGTCGGCTGAGACGTCAAAAAGCGCCAACTGCCGGGCATCGGCCCTGCTATCCCGCAGCAGCAGGCCCTGCATCAGCGCCTGGATCACCTCGCTGGTGTTGCCAGGCACAGGCACGGAGATGCCCAGGGAGTTGCGGATGGTGCGGTGCTTGCGCAGCAACACGTCCAGCACCACCCCGTCTATCTGGTTGTCGGTGCCGTAGTAGGTCAGGGTGCGCACGGTGGGGCTGGGCTGACCGTAGCGGTCCACCCGTCCTTCGCGTTGCTCGTGGCGGGTGGGGTTCCAGCTCAGGTCGTAGTGCATCACGGCGTTGAAATGCTGCTGCAGGTTGATGCCTTCGCTCAGGCAGTCGGTGGCCACCAGCACCCGCTGGGGATGCTGTCCCAACTGTTCCACCCGCAGCTCCCGCTCCGCTGGCGGCAGCAAGCCGGTCACGGCAGCCACTTCAACACGCTTGGGAAGCGCCTTGCGCAGTTCCTCGGCCACGTACTCGGCGGTGGGGATGAAGCGGCAAAAGAGGATGGGGCTATAGCCGTCCTGGAGCAAGGTCTTGACCAGCTCAATGGCTTTGCGCAACTTGGCGTCCTGCTTGGGACCACGCAACGCCTCCGCGCGGCGGGCCATCCGCAGCAGGCGCTCGCGCCCCCCCTCGGTCCCCCCCAATTGTGAGGGGGAAGCTTCATCGCCTTCTTGGGCGCCGGGGGCCACGTCCAGGAACTCAGCCGTGTCCACGTCGTCCAGGTCCAGCACGGAGCGCTCGCCGATGGCGTCGGCCTCCTCGGGGCTTTCAGTGTCGGCGGTGCTGGAGCGAGTGCGCAGCGTCGCGGCGGCCGCGGCAGGGCTGCTGGCCAGGCTGCGCAACAGTGCCAGGGCCGACCACCAGCGCACCCGTTGGCGGTAGTGAGGGCCGGTCTCGTCCTGCACCCGTTCGCGGGCGTAGGCTAGAACCGTAACGAACAGCTTCTTGTATTCGTTGGTAAGGGTGTAGGTCTCCTCGGCGTCTTCGCGTTCTGGGAACGGGGTGTCGGCGTCCATATAGGCGCGCACGTCGGCCCGGCGTCGCTGCACCAGGTGGGCGGCCACGACCCGCCGATGGCGCTCGTTCTGGCCGCCGGTCAGGTCTTCGGGGAGGTCCAGAAACTCCGGCTTGAGCAATCCCAGCAGGGAGCGAAAAGCGCCCTCGTCGCCGCTATGAGGCGTGGCCGTGACCAGGATCAGGTGACGGCCCTGATCCTGGGCCAGCTCGGTGAGCAGTTGGTGGCGCAGATGGCGGCCGCGGCGCTGGTCAACCGAAAACGCGCAGGTGTGAGCCTCGTCCACCAGCACCAGTTCTGGGCAGGCGCGCACAAAGTCGGCGCGGCGGCGGCTGGACTTGATGTACTCGGTGGAGACGACGACGTAGGGGTAGAGGTCGAACAGCGATTGGCCCACGGCGGTGTGGCGCTCCAGCCGGGTGACGGTACTGGGCAGCACCAGTTCGGCCTCGATGTGGAACTTGCTCTGCAACTCGGCCTGCCACTGTTCGGCCAGGTGAGGCGGGCAGAGCACAGCCAGGCGCTGAACCTCCCCCCGGTCGAGCAATTCGCGGGCGATCAGCCCGGCCTCGATGGTCTTGCCGATGCCGACGTCGTCGGCAATGAGCAGCCGCAGCGGGTCCAGCTTGAGGGCCATGAGCAGCGGCACCAACTGGTAGGGTCGAGGCTCGACGTTGAGTCGGGCGAAAGAGCGAAACGGGCCAGCGCTGGAGCGAAAGCCCAGGCGCACGGC
>CAZXAF010000084.1:0-6719 GCA_964638905.1 uncultured Dehalococcoidia bacterium | reverse complement strand
TCGAGGAGGCCCGCAAGGGGCCCAAGGAAGAAGTGCCGGAGCCCCAACAGATGCGCCTGTTCTAGCCGTCGGTGAGTTGTGACTAGCGAAAAACTACGGGTAATCCCCCTGGGCGGCCTGGGGGAGATCGGCAAGAACATGATGGTGCTGGAACTCCCCCGGGACATGATCATCATCGACGCCGGCCTCATGTTCCCCGAGGAGGAGATGCTGGGAGTCGACCTGGTGATCCCCGACATCTCCTACATCCGCGAGCGCAAGAAAAAGCTGCGAGCGATCATCATCACCCACGGCCACGAGGACCACACCGGCGCCCTGCCCTACATCCTCCGCGACCTGCGAGCGCCCATCTACTGCGCCAGGCTGACCCGCGGCCTCATATCGGTCAAGCTCAAGGAGCACAAGCTCCTGAAGGAGGCCGACCTGCGAACGGTGAGCCCCGGCGAGAAGATCCGCCTGGGAGCCTTCCAGGTGGAGTTCGTGCGGGTCACCCACAGCATCCCCGACTCCTGCGGCCTGGCTATTCGCACACCCGTAGGCACTGTAATCCACAGCGGCGACTTCAAGCTGGACCACACGCCGGTGATGGGCGAGCCCACCGACCTGCACCGCTGGGCCGAGCTGGGCCGCGAAGGCGTCCTCCTGCTCATGTCCGACTCCACCTACGCCGAGAGCCCCGGCTACACTCCCTCGGAGCAGGTGGTGGGCGAGTCCCTGGATCGCATCATGGCCACCGCCCCCGGACGGGTCATCGTAGCCACCTTTGCCTCACTCATCTCGCGCGTGCAGCAGATCATCGACGCCGCCCACCACAACGGCCGCCGCGTGGTCGTCACCGGCCGCAGCATGGTGGACAACGTGCAGATGGCTCGGGAGCTAGGCTACCTCAACGTGCCCGAGAATGTGCTCGTGCCCATCGACCAACTTTCCCGTATGCGGCCTCAGAAAGCGGCCGTCATCACCACCGGCTCCCAGGGGGAGCCCACGTCCGCCCTGGTGCGCATGGCCAGCCGTGACCATCGCCACATCCAGATCGCCGCCGGCGATACGGTAGTCATGTCGGCCAGCCCCATCCCAGGCAATGAGATGCTCATCAACCGCACCATAGACAACCTCTACCGCCTGGGAGCGCGGGTCCTGAACACGCGCACCGCCGATGTTCACGTCCGAGGGCACGCCGCTCAGGAGGAACTGAAGATGCTCCTGTCCCTGGTGAACCCCAAGTTCTTTGTTCCCATTCACGGAGAGTATCGCCACCTGACGAGCCACGCCCTTCTAGCCCAGGCCATGGGCCTACCCCAGGACAATACCTTCATCCTGGAGGACGGCGACATCCTGGAGTTGGACGGAAAGGGCGGCAAAGTGGTCGGTCGGGTGCCAGCCGACCACGTCTACGTCGACGGCTTGGCCGTGGGAGTGAACCAGGTGGTGCTCCGCGACCGTCGCCGCCTGGGCAGCGATGGCATCGTCGCCGTCATCCTGACAGTGGACAAGCACACCGGCCGCCCGATTGGCGAGCCGGATGTGGTGGCCAGAGGATTCATGGACACGGAGGACGCCGAGGAGATACTGGACAAAGCGCGGAGACAGGTGATGCAGGCCCTGAAAGGTGCCGACCACCACGCTGAGTTGTCCGACATCAATGCCCGAGTCAGGGATGCGCTCGCCCAGTACCTCTATCAGCAGACCCGTCGGCGGCCGATGATCCTGCCCCTAACGGTGGAGGTCTAGGCAAGGTATGGCCAGGGCAAAGGCAAAACGCTCCACCTACCGCCGCTCCACGGCGGCAAGTCGCCGCGCGCCTGGCTACCCGAAGCTGGCGGACAAGCGAAAGCTCAGCCCCTGGCTGATCGTCGCTGCCGCCGTCTTTATCGTCGTCCTCATCGTCTTCGTCGGCCCCACCATCGGTGAGGCCATCCTGAACTTCCGCGATGCCCTGGTGCGCCTGCTGGGACTGGCCGCATTCCTGCTGGTGCTCGGCCTGGCGGTCAACGGTTTGATGGCCGTGGGCCGCCGCTTCACCCTATCGCTCACCTTCTGGCGCCGCTGGTGGGGCGCCTTCCTCCTGAGCGTCGCCATTTGCGGCATCATGGCCCTCTTCCGCCCAGACTGGTCGGTGGGAGGCACCTCCCTGTCCGAGGTCACCGGCGGCGGCGACCTGGGCCACGTCCTGATGGGCAACCCCGGCGGCATCCTCCTCTGGCTGGGCCTCACCCTCCTCGGAATCGGTTTACTCTGGCCGCGCCAGGTGGCCTGGCTGATACAGCACCTGCCCAATTTCTGGCGAGCCCTGGTGCAGATGCGCCTGCCGGAGGAGGTCACGACCGGCCTGCGAACGGTGGGCTCGGTTGTCCTGCCCAAAGCGGAACCCCATGACTCCGAGGCCTTCCCGCCCCTGCCCGAAGGATGGGAGGAAGAGCCGGGCGGCGCCACGCCAGAGACCGTCGTGCAGGGAGAGCTGCCGCTCAAGGCGCCAACCGCCCAGGAGGCAGAGGCAGGGGAAGAGGGCGCCTCTCCGAAGGAGCCAGCTGCTATCGCCACCGCGCCGTCTGTGACTGGGCGGCCGGCCGCCCACGGCTGGGAGATGCCCCTTTTGGACATCCTTCAGCCGCCGCAAGAGATCGAAGTGAAGCAACTGGACAACACGGCCCGCGCCCAGCTTATCGAGGAAACCCTGGCCAGCTTCGGCGTCGACGCCCGCGTTGTCCAGGTAAACCAAGGGCCCACCATCACCCAGTTCGGCATAGAGCCCGGCTGGGAGGTGAAGACCCGCACGGTCATCGAGCGGGACAACCGAGGACGGCCGCTATACGACAAGGACGGCAGCCCCAAGTACAAGACGGATGTCGTCTCCCGCACCCGTGTGCGGGTAAGCCAGATCACCTCTCTGGCCAACGACATGGCCCTGGCCCTGGCCGCCTCCTCCATCCGCGTGGAAGCGCCAGTGCCCGGCAAGCCGGTGGTGGGCATCGAGGTGCCCAACAGCACGTCCTCCCTGGTCACCCTCCGCAGCGTCATTGAGAGCACAGGGTTCCAGCGCATCGTCGCTCGCTCCAATCTGGCCCTGGCCTTGGGCAAGGGAGTGTCCGGCGAGGCGGTGGCCGCCGACCTCAGCCGTATGCCCCACCTGCTCATCGCCGGAGCCACCGGCAGCGGCAAGAGCGTCTGCATCAACTCCACCATCGCCTGCCTGCTGATGCACAACACGCCCGAGGACCTGCGCTTCGTTCTCGTCGACCCCAAGCGGGTGGAGCTTGCCACCTTCGCTCCCATCCCCCATCTGGCCTTTTCACACATCGTGGTCGAAGCAGAGGACGTGGTGGGCACCCTCCAGGCCGTCATCCACGAGATGGAGAGCCGCTATCGCCGGTTCGCTGCAGTGAGTGTGCGCAACATCGAGGGCTACAACCGCAGCCCGCGGGCCGTCCATAAGATGCCCTACTGGGTGGTGGTCATCGACGAGCTAGCCGACCTGATGCTCGCCGCCCCTTACCACGTGGAGCGCCAGATCTGCCGCCTGGCCCAGCTAGCCCGAGCCACCGGCATCCACCTCATCATCGCCACGCAGCGGCCGTCGGTGGACGTGGTGACCGGCCTCATCAAGGCCAACTTCCCCACGCGCATCGCCTTCGCCGTCAGTTCTCAAGTGGACTCCCGCACCATCCTGGACGGCGCAGGCGCGGAGAAGCTGTTGGGCCGCGGCGACATGCTCTACATGCCCACCGATGCCTCCAAGCCAAAGCGCCTCCAGGGCTCTTTCGTCACCGACCAGGAGATCGAGCGCATCGTCCAATTCTGGACGGATGACCGCTTCCGCCACGTACGACCTGAGGTGGCGGATCACCTCCTTCAAGAGGTGAAGGGGATACCAGACGCGGAGGAAGCGGAGGACCCCCTGCTAGAGCGGGCGCGAGAGCTGGCAGAGGAGCACAGCCGCGTCTCCACCTCCCTCCTGCAGCGGAGGCTGCACATCGGCTATCCGCGGGCAGCTCGCCTCATCGACCAACTGGAGGCGGAGGGAGTGGTCGATTCCGCCGAGGGGGGCCAGTCTCGGCGGGTATTGAAACCGCGAGAGGAAGAGCCGCTACTGTAGCTGCAGGGGCTTCTCCGCCAGCACGATCACTGGCTCCAGAAGAATCGGCGCGGCTTGAGGAAGTCCCTCACTGCCTCCACCATCCGCTCCTGCCCTGCACGATTGAGGAAATGTCCAACGTCGGGCAGCTCTAAGTGGGAGACATTCGGGCTGCGAAAAGAAACGATGGTATCGTGAGGAACAATGCTCTCCTGCGTCCCCCTCACCATCAACACGGGAATGTCCAGGGAGCGTAGCTCATCTGTGGCATCCCACCGGCAGAGGGAGCGAGCCAACTCGCAGGCGCTCTGCGGCGAGCTTATCCCCTCTACCAGGCGAAAGCGCTTCTTCCAGCCGACACGGCTCACGCCGGGCAACAAGGGAACAAGCTGAGGCGCCCCCTTCACGAGCAACCGGGGAGCGCCGGGAATAACGGAGGCGGCAATGAAGGCCTTCAGCCAGCCGGGCAACTCCCTCCCCCTTATGACCGGCTCGAAGAGCACCAGCCGCTCTATTGCCCCCGGGTGGGTAGCAGCGTAGCGGATGAGGAAGGTAGCCCCCGCCGAAAAAGCGAGAGCGGTAACCGGTCGGCGGCCGATCACCTCACCATGGAAATCGCTCGACCAGTCACCGAGCCAGGAGACGGTCAACGCCTCCTTGGGCGCCTCGGATTCCCAGAACCCCGGCGGGTCCGGTACGTAGCCCTCGTGGGTGGACTCGGTGGCCTCCACCACCGAATCAGCGCGCCTTCCCAGCAAGCCGGGGATAACCAGGAGCGGCGATCCCCTCCCCCGCCGCAGATAACGAGTCCGGATTCCCTTGACAAACGCCGTCAGGCTGTCCCGAAGGTTCATGACCCCTCCCATCACGAACTCGTCTTCAGGCTTCTCCTGCTTGTGAGCCCCATCCTCCTACCCATCCCGGCTCCCAACGGCTCCGCTAGGGGCTAGACGTTCTCTCCCAGGACGCGGTGGGCCTTCAAATAGGCCTCCGCGTTTGTCAACTGACCAAGGAATTCGGCAACTCTCCGCCCCATCTCCGAACGCAGCCAGTCTCTAGCGATCACTCCGTTGCGTACCAGCCTGCGGTAGGTACGGAGGTTGGCTCCCATCGATGTCTTGCCGTACAAGTCGGCCAGCAATTCATAGAATCGCCTCAAAGGCAGCCGCGGCTTTGGATACGTCACATGCAGAAAGTCGAGGAGACTGTGAGGGATATCGGACGCCCTCACCTTCCCGGCATCAACCAGTCTGTTGGTCAGCATTGTGCCAGGAAGGGGCGTAAGCACGGTGTACTGGGGAAAAGCGATCTCGTTTTCGTTGACGAACGCCGCCAGGTCATCGAAGTCGCGCTCTTCCCACTCAGGGTTGATGATGAAACAGCCCCAGGCTTCCACCCCGTGCTGACGCATGGTCTGCAAAGCCTGAATTGCCTGCCCAGTAGTGGTGCATTTGTGATGCAGCTCTTTGATCTCCTGATCCTTGTGCGACTCAATCCCCAGAAGCAATATTCTCATGCCAGCTTTGGCCCATTGCTCTACTAGCTCCGGCTGGCGGGTGATGTCGCTCGTGCGCACCTGCGCCCAGTACTTCCAGCCGCGGCCCTTCCAGCCGAGCCGGTTGCGCTCGCTGACGCGGGCAGCGATCTCCAGGGAGCGATCGGTGTCGACCCAGAACTCGTCATCGACAAAGGCAACAACCTCAATCCCATCCGGCAGCCTCTCCAGCTCGGCGATCACACGAGCCGGACTCTTCTTGCGATATCGACGGCGGTTGAACACCCAGACCGAGCAGAAGTCGCAGTCATACGGACAGCCGCGAGTGGTCTCGATACCGCCGACCACGCCCATGACGCCCAGGTAGTAGTGCGGGTGATAGCGGGCTACCAGACCCCAGTCAGGGAATGGAAGAGTGTCCAAGTCACAAACCTGCGCCCTGGCCGGAGTGATTACCCTTCGGCTGCCCTCTCTGAAGGCGATCCCAGGAATAGCACCGAACGGGCCACCACCAGCGATTGCCCGAACCAGCTCCGGAAAGGTGATCTCCCCCTCCCCGAGAACGGCGAAGTCAACAGACGGTTCATCCAGGACATCGTCCAGGCACATGGTGGCATGATAGCCGCCCCAGACGATCGGCACGTCGGGGAACACCATCTTCGCCCGAAAAGCCAGCCCCTTGGCTGCCTCCGCTTCGGCGGTATAGGCTGTCAAGCCGATGAGGTCCGGCCTGAAATCCGCCAGCTCCCTCTCGAAGGCGCTGTCCTTCTCCAGGCGCATATCGATAATCCGGCAGTCATGGCCAGCTGCGGAGGCAGCCACCGTCAGAAGCTCCAGCGGAGGCGTTCTGGCCAGCGCTGTGAAGCCAATCGAAAAGTCGGAGATGTCCGGCTTGACAAGCAGTATCTTCAATCTTCCCCTCACAATCCCTATCGGGATATTAATATGTCGGCCTATTATACGACAAGCAACGGTCTCACTGCCAGCCCCGGCGGCGCATAATCGATAGCTGTTTCAGCCCTTCCTCGTCGCCCACCAGCTCCCGCCGCAGGTCGATGATCTGATCGCGCAGGAGGGCCGCCCGCTCGAACTCCAGGTTCTGGGCCGCCTTCTTCATCTGCGACTCCAGGTCCTTGATCAGGCGCGCGATCT
>CAZXAF010000083.1:0-6758 GCA_964638905.1 uncultured Dehalococcoidia bacterium | reverse complement strand
AACCGTGTCCACCGGGATCTCGAACTCCGAACCCTCGATGGGCACCGGCCGGGGACGGCCGCTGGAATCGGGCTCGCCCAGTTGCATACGCTGGCAGCGCGCCACCCGCAGGCGGTTGTGCTCATCGCCTAGGAACTCGATGGGCGCCGCCAGGTACATGAATTCCGTGCCTTCCTCTATGGAGTTCTCTCTCTCCTTGGCGTTGCCGGGCATCTCCGCCTCAGTGCGGCGGTAGACGCAGGTCACTTCCCGGGAGCCCAGCCGCAAGGCCGCACGCAGGCAGTCCATGGCGGTGTTGCCGCCGCCGATGACCACGACCTTGTCGCCGGGATCGATGGGTTGTCGCCACTCGGGAGGTAGATGCTCGGTCGGCACGCCAGCCCGCACCAGGAAGTCGGTAGCCGTGATAATGCCGTCGAGGTCCTCCCCGGGGACACCCATCTTCACAGGTTGGCTGGCGCCGTAGCCCAGGAACACCGCATCGAAGTCGGTCTCAAGCAGCTTATCGATGGTGATGTCTTTGCCGACAACGGTATTGGTGACGAAGGTCACTCCCAGCTTCTCCAGCATCTGGACCTTGTCGTCGACCACGCTCTTCTTGATTATGAAGCTGGGGATGCCGTAGCGAAGGAGGCCACCGGCCAGAGGCCAGGCTTCGTAGACCACCGCGGTGTGGCCCATCTTGGTGACCTCCTCGGCGACCACCAGCCCGGCCGGGCCTGAGCCCACCACGGCCACTTTCTTGCCGGTGGGCGGGGCCACCTTGGGCAGGGGCCAACCCTCGTGCTTTCGCTGATAGTCGGCGAGGAAGTACTCCAGCCGGCCGATGGCGCCGGGCTTCCCTTTCTTTCCTACAACGCAGTGGCCTTCGCACAGCAGCTCGTGGGGGCAGAGGCGGCCGCATACCTCGGGCATGGGGCTGGTCTCGCGGAACTTGTTGGCCGCGCCGATGATGTCGCCCTGCTCCAGCAGCGCAAACGCTCCCACGATATCGTTGTGCAGAGGGCAGGCGTGGGTGCAGGCGGCAGCAGGGCACTGGAGGCAGCGAGAAGCCTCGCGCTGTGCGGCCTCTATGTCCAGCTCGAGATAGACTTCGTCCCAGTTCTTGATTCGCTCCTTGGGGTCCTGTTTGGGGATGACTAGAGGGGGGATCTTCAGTCGTTCTTTGCGGTCAATGGCAGGAACCTGTTTCTTTTCGGTCGAAGGACTCTTGTCGCTCACAGCAACTACCCCTCTACTATCTTAAATTTGGGATCGCTTATGGGAAAGGCTGCGGCCCTGATGGGCGCCAACCCGTGCGGCAGTGGCAACCCTTGTTTAGCCTGAACCGCAGCCCGCCGAGTTCCTGATCACGCTGTCCTGGGCTCTACCACAGGCTAGGCCGCCACCGGGAACAGCCTACGATAGTCGGAGGGTAGGGGCAAGAGGAGGCTCTCTTCAGCTCTTCGAGGAGGCCTGTTGCCTCTTTCTCCACTGGCTGCGTAGCTCGGAGAAGCCAAAGGAGGCGAGCAGCACTGAGCCGCTGAGGAGAACGATCGTGGCCCCCGAGGCCAGGTCGAATTCGTAGGACAGCCACAGCCCGCCGAAGGAGAAGAGCGCGCCGAAGAGGACGGCAAGGATCATCATGTTCCGTAGGTCATGAGTGAACTGCTTTGCCAGAGCGGCGGGAATGGTGAGAAGGGCTATGACCAGGATGACGCCGACCACCCGTATCAGCACAACCACGGTCAGAGCGATCATGCACAGCAGGAGGAGGTACAATCGCTCGACGGGCACTCCCACCGTTGTGCCGAACTCCTCGTCGAAGGAGAGAGCCAGGAAGTCCTTGTACAGCGCTATGACGATCGTGACTATGATGGCGTCCAGGGCCAGCATCAGGATCAGCCCGGAGCGGGGCACCGTCAGTATGTTACCGAAGAGGTAGCTGAACAGGTCCGGGGCATAGCCCGGGGTCAGACCGATGAAGATTATCCCCATCGCCATGCCCATCGCCCACAGTATTCCGATGGCAGTATCCTCGGGCAGCTTCGTTCTTCTGGTGACCAAGCCCATACCCAGCGCGGAGGCGAGGGTGAAGAACATCGCACCCAGAACGGGGCTTATTCCGATCAGATATCCCAGCCCGATGCCGCCAAAGGAGGCGTGGGCAATGCCGCCGCTGATGAAGACGATCCTCTTGACTACTACGTAGACCCCCACAATGCCGCAGGCCACGGAGGCCAGCAGCCCGGCGAACTGGGCGTTCCTCATGAACTCGTACTGTAGCGCTTCCAGCATCCTCTCAGTGCTCCATCAACACTCGGTGAGGAACGGTGCCGTGGGCTATCATCTGCACCGGGCATTTGTAGGTGGCTTCCAGCACTTCAACCCCGATCTCCTTCGAACCGTGATAGAACAACTGGCCGTTGAGACAGGCGATCTTGTCTACGTAGATGGAGACGGCGGTGATATCGTGCGACACCAGCACTATGGCCATTCGCTGTTTCAGTCCTTCCAACAGCTCATAGAACTCGGTCTGCATTGCGGGGTCGACGCTGGCTGTGGGCTCATCGAGGAGCAGAAGCCTGGGCTCGGATACCAGCGCTCGGGCTATGAAAACCCTCTGTTGCTCGCCACCGGAGAGCTTTCCTATCTGCCGGTCCCTGCAGTCGAGCATGCCCACCGTTTGCAGCGCGCTCTGTGCCCTTCCTCTGTCTTCCTTGCCGTACCACCTGAAGGCGCCGACTCTGCCATAGCGCCCCATCAGCACCACGTCCCAGACTCTTATGGGGAAGTCGGGGTCAAAGAGGTTAGCTTGGGGAACATAGCCGATGTTCCTTCGGCTCCTCCCGGGCGTCTTCCCCAGAACCGAGACCATTCCGCGGCTGGGCTTGATGAGCCCCAGGATGACCTTGAGGAGGGTGGTCTTGCCGCCGCCGTTGGGGCCTATGATGCCGAGGAAGTCGTCCTGTTCCACCGACAGGCTGACCCCCTCCAATACGGGTACACCATCGTAGTGCACCCATACATCTTCCAGCCTTACGACTTCATCGTGAGCCATGTCTACTCCATCGCCTGAACCAGCTCGCCCAGGACGATGCGCAGGTTCTCGACGTAGTCCCGGGCCAGGGGATCTATAGAGACAACGCTTCCCCCTATTTCACCGGCGATGACCTTCGCGCTCTGCGGATTGAATTGGGGGGAAACGAAGATGACCTTGATGTTATGCTCCTTTGCCTCGTCTATCAAGTGGGCGATACCTGCTGCCGTTGGCTCTTTCCCCTCCTCTTCGATGGGCAGCATGGTGAGATCGTACTCTTCGGCAAAATAGCCGAAGGCGGGGTGATAGACCATGAACCTTCGGTTTGCCACCCCCGCCAGGCCATCCCTGATGTCCTGGTCAAGCTCTGTTAGCTCCTGGAGATAGGCGTCACGGTTGCTCTCGTAGTAGGCCTTATTCTCCGGGTCAACCTGCAGCAGCCCGGCGTAGATGTTCTCCACCATGGTCTTCGCGTTCGGCGGAGAGAGCCATATGTGGGGGTCCATCGCGCCCTGATGGTCGGCCTCTCCCGCCTGCTCGTCCTCGTCTGCCATTGGTATCAGTTGGACTCCTTCGGAGCAGTCGACGACCAGCATGTCGTCGTTGGCCGCTTCCAGCCTGTCCATCCAGACCAATTCGAAATCCACGCCGGAGCCCACCTTGGCATACATCTCGGCCTTGGTCAGCGCTTTCATCTGCCCGGGGGTCACCTCATAGGCATGGGGGCTTGCGCCAGATGGCACCATCACGGTGACATCCACCTTTTCCCCGCCCACTTTGTCCACAAACTCCGCCTGCGGCGCTATGCTGACGACCACCCCTATCTTCCCGGCCGAATCCGTTTCCTCACCGTCGCCGCAGCCGAGCGGAGCAGCCAGCCCCGCTGCAAGCATGAGCAGAACCGCGATCAATGCACCAGGCCGCAGTATCCTCATTGCTTGCGTCCTCTGTGTTGCGGCTCCCTTTCTTGGGTTTCCCCGCTACGGCAGGGGCCGCAGCGTCCGTAGAACTCGAGCCAGTGGCCTTCGATGGCGTAACCGGTGCTGCGGGCAAGGTCGTCGACCGCTCCGGCGGCGATACAGGCATCTAGCTCCTCTACACTGCCGCAGGAGACGCATACAAGGTGGTGATGGTGGTCGCGGCGGTGGCTGACCCGATAGCGGAGGCTGCCGTCCTCCAGGAGAACGCGGCAAAGGATGCCTATCTGCGACAAGAGCTTCATCGTGCGGAAGACGGTGGCCCGTCCTACGCCTGGCAGGCGGCTGAGGATGTCGTCGACGCTGAAATGGCCGCTATGCTCAAGCGCCGCCTCCACCACCGCCAGACGCGATGGAGTGATGCGATATCCCTGCTCCTCCAGTTGCTGCTCTATTGATTCCAGGTTGTACATAGGAAGGGCAATTGAGACTTAGTATCAGTAGTCTACGGACAGGGAGCATATCTGTCAAGATCGGCCGGGGCTGAGGAGAGACGAACGAAGGGGAAGAGCCGCCGCTGGGCTCCGTGTTGCATCAAATCAAGCCTTGTTGCTCTCGCCGACGTTAGAAAAGGTGGAAGTCTGGCTTTAGTCATAGTACTCTTTCTTGATTAGGAGGGGAGGTGCGTCTCGATGCGACTGTCGATCATATTGCCCGCTATCTTGTCTGCCGTTGCCGTCGTGGCTGTTGCTTGCGGAGATGACGGCGCTGAGCCAACGCCAACCGCCTCCCCGACCGCTACTGCGAGCGCCTCCCCGGCAGCCAGCCCCACGCCGGTCAGCAGCCCCAGCGATGAGCGAGTCCCTCTGACGACGCCCGAGATCGTTAGCCTGCTGCGGCCGTCGGTGGTGCACGTCTTCATCGAGGGGACAACCCTTGGTGTCTTTGGCCAGGCGATCCCCACCGAGGGGGTTGGCACGGGGGTCATCATCGACGACGAGGGGCACATCGTTACCAACAACCACGTGGTGTTCATCGACGGCGAACGGCCCGCTCGCAGGATAACGGTGACCCTGAGCGACGATCGAAAGCTCGAGGCGCGCCTGGTGGGAGGAGATAGCCCCACCGACCTGGCGGTTCTGGAGATCGACGCCGACAATCTGGTGGCGGCCAAGTTGGGGGATACTACCGAGCTCCAGGTGGGAGATGATGTGGTGGCCATCGGCCACGCCCTTGATTTGCCCGGCGGTCCAACGGTCACCCGGGGAGTGGTGAGCGCTAAGGGGCGCTTGATTCAGGAGGACTCCTACATGATCCCGGGGGCCATCCAGACCGATGCCCCCATCAACCCCGGCAACAGCGGCGGGCCGCTGGTGAACATGTACGGGGAGGTGGTCGGCATCACCACCCAGGTGATTCGCGGCACTGCCGAGGGAATCGGCTTCGCCATCTCCACCGATACGATCAAGCCTATAGTGGCTGAGCTCATTGAGAAGGGGCGGGTGGAGCGAGGCTATCTGGGGATAAACATGATTAACATAACTCCAAGCATCGCCGAGGAGTTCGATCTGTCGGTCGATAGCGGCGTGGGAATCGGCTTTGTGCAGGCGGGTTCTCCTGCCGACCTCGCTGGTCTCGAGGTTGGCGACATCATCGTTAGGGCGGCCGGTGAAGAGATCAGGAACAGCGGCGACCTGTTGAAGGTGCTCACGGAGCAACGGGCTGGCGACAGAGTGCTCGTTGAGTACTATCGTGAGAGCGATCTAGAAGAAACCACAGTTACACTGGCGTAGCACGCCGCTTCTAGATCGTGAAACCAGGGCTGTGCTTGGATAGGAACGTGTCACACTGCTGGAGTCAATCAGCGACCATATGCGTGTGAAAGATTGCCCATAGGAGAGCGCTGTGGAGGAAGTCCTTCGTCGCAGATCTGCCGACGACCAATCGGCAAAGCCGCCGCTGACCTTCGTGGACGCCTTGGGTCGATCGCTGACCGTAAGGAAGCGGCCGGAGCGCATTGTCAGTCTGGTGCCCAGCATCACCGAGGCCCTGTTCGCCTTCGGCCTGAAGCGGGAGATCGTGGGGGTGACTCGTTTCTGCGTGGAACCCCGCAAGGGCGTGGCCGGCAAGACGAGGGTAGGCGGCACCAAAACGCTGGATGTGGCAAAGATCAAGGGCCTTAGGCCCGACTTGGTGATCGCCAGCGCCGAAGAGAACAGCCCCGAGGACCTCGTTCAGCTGATCGACTACGGTTGTCCGGTGTTCGTTACCCTGCCTACCGGTGTCCAGAGCGCGATCGACCTGCTGCGCCAGCTGGCAACCATGACCGGCACCACTGCGGCTGCCAAGCCGATCATCCAGGAGGCCAAGGAGGCCTTGGGTTCTGTGACGACCGACACTGCCAACCGTGAGCGGGTGCGCGTCTTCTGCCCCATCTGGCGCAATCCCTACATGACCTGCGGTCGCAATACCTACATGGACGACGTCATCACCGTCTGCGGTGGCCGCAATATCTTCGGCGGGCGACAGGAGAGCTACCCTCAGCTGGAGCTGGCTGAGATGGCAGCTCTGGACCCTCAGGTGATCCTCCTACCTAGCGAGCCCTATCGCTTCACCAAGGGACACAAGGCGGACTTCAAGGCCTTCGCCCAGGTGACGGCTGTCAAGAATGGGCACATCTTCCTCATCGACGGATGGCTGCTCACCTGGTATGGGCCGCGCATCGCCCAGAGCCTGACCGAGGTGAAACGGCTGCTGGACATCGCTCGCGATCCAGCGAAGGGCTGAGAGCGTATAAGTTAGAAAACGTGGAGACATCGATG
>CAZXAF010000082.1:4026-6994 GCA_964638905.1 uncultured Dehalococcoidia bacterium | reverse complement strand
CGGTTTGCCTGCGGCCGTCCGTCCTGATACCATACGTTAGGTTGTGGTTGAGGATGTGAAGACAGCACCCGCCCCGGAGGCGGTTGGTCTGGGACAGCCGAGCTACGTCTGGCGCTTCGGCCTGGAGCGCCGCCTCGACTTGATCCGCCGCCACGTTCCCCTGGAAGGTCGCCGCATCCTGGACATCGGTTGCGGCATAGGAACGTTCGTCCAGCGACTGCGGCAGTTCTCTCCCCACGTCTATGGAGTAGACGTCGACCAGGAGCGGGTTCGCCGGGGGGCGACGTCTCTTCCCTACCTGGCGGTGGCGGTGAGCGAGCATTTGCCCTTCGCCGATGCCACCTTCGATGTCGTCCTTCTGCACGAGGTCCTCGAGCACGTCGGCGATGATCGCCTGACCCTCGGGGAGGCCTGCCGGGTGACCAGGCCGGGGGGAAGGATCGTTATCTACTGTCCCAATCGCCTGTACCCCTTCGAGACCCACGGCGTCTTCCTGGGCAAGCGCTATCTCTCCGGCAACATCCCCTTGGTCAACTACCTGCCGGACGGGCTACGCAGACGGGTGGTGCCCCACGTGCGGGCCTATACCAGGCGAGGGCTCAGGCGGTTGTTCGCCGGGCTGGCGGCGAAGCCGGTCGTGCATGCCTGCGTCTTTCCGGGATTCGATAACCTGGCCGCCCGCAGCGCTCTGGCTTCTTCCATCTTGCGTCGCGTCCTCTACCCGCTGGAAAACACACCTTTGGGGAACCTTGGCCTATCACATTTCGTTGTACTAGAGAAGAGGGCATAGGGAGACGATGGCCAGAGGGTTTGCGTCTCGGCGGCGAAGGATACGGCGGCTGAACGGCGGCCGTCAGCGGACAGGCGCTGGTTGGCTCTGGCTGGTCGGCGCCGCGGCGTTGCTGATGCTGGCGTTCCTGGCCATCGGCGGCGGCATCTCCTTCGCCGTCTATTACCACTACGCGGCCGATCTGGAGCGGCCGGAGGTCGCCCTCGCTCGCAGCGGCTCGGCTGGCACCCGCATCTTCGACCGCAACGGCCACCTGCTCTACGAGTTCGTGGATCCCCTGTCCGGCCTGAGCAACCCCGTCCCCTTGTCGGAGATCTCTCCCTGGCTCATCTACGCCACCATCTCCACCGAGGACGCCAGCTTCTACGACAATCCAGGAGTGAACATCAAGGGATTGCTGCGGGCCGCCATGGAGAACCTGACGCCCTTCGGGCCCGGCTTCCTGGAGGGCAGCGGCGGCAGCTCCATCACTCAGCAGTTGGTGAAGAACGTCTACATCCCGCCAGAGGAGCGGGCTGAACGGTCGCTGGGCCGGAAGATCAAGGAGGTGATCCTGGCCCTTGAGCTGAAGCGCCGCTACAGTGATGACCAGATCCTGGAGTGGTACCTGAACCAGGTCTTCTACGGCAACTTCGCCTCCGGGGCTGAGGCCGCCGCCTGGCGCTACTTCGGCAAGCCGGCCAGGGACCTTACCCTGGCGGAAGCGGCGATGCTGGCCGGGATCCCTCAAGCCCCCGGCGATTACTCCCCTGCCATGCCCGAGAACCGGCCGCAGGCCATGAGCCGCCAGCACGAGGTCCTCCGCCTGATGGTGAAGCACGGCTATATCACTCAGGAGCAAGCGGATGAGGCCAAGGAGGAGGAGCTGTCTCTCGAGGAGGGGACGTTCCCCATCAACGCGCCCCACTTTGTGTTCTATGTGAAGGACGTGCTCACCAAGATGTGCGAGAAGAGGATGCTGGATCTGCCGGAGGATACCGATTGCTCTCAACTGGTATATCGCGCCGGCCTGCGGGTCACGACCAGCCTCGACCTGCCGTTGCAGCAGAAAGCGGAGGCGATCATCGAGGAGAACATCAGCGCCGTCGAGGACCGCTACGGCGGTCACAACGGCGCGGCGGTGGTCATCGAGCCGGCGACTGGAGAGATCCTGGCGATGGTGGGCAGCCGCAACTACTTCCGAGAGGACATCCAAGGTCAGGTGAACATCACCACCTCCGAGCGCTCGCCAGGCTCCTCCGTCAAGGTTTACACCTATCTGACCGCCTTCCTCCAGGGCTGGACGGCAGCAACGATAGTCAGGGATGAGCCCATCGATATCAAGTCCGAAAGCGGTCAGCCCATCCAGAACTGGAACTTCAAGTTCAAGGGGCCGGTCACCATACGCACAGCCCTGTCCGAGTCGATCAACATCGCAGCCATAAGGACGATCCTGGCGGTAGGCGTTGAACGGGTCATCGACACCGCTCACAAGATGGGTATCACCTCCCTCGGCGATCCCGGCCGGTACGGGCCTGCCCTCACCCTTGGCGGCGGCGAGGTCAAGCTCCTCGACCACACCTATGCGTACAGCGTCTTCGCCAACAACGGCCTGATGATGGGGATGCCCACAGTAGAGGATCTGCCCTCGGGCTACCGGCAACTCGATCCGGCATCCATCCTGACGGTGGAGAACGCTCTGGGAACAGTGTTGTACCAGTATACGGGAGCCGATTCGCTGCAGGTGGTGCCGGCACCCTACGCCTACCTGATCACCGATATCCTCTCCAAGAGCGCTATCCAGTGGAGCGGTCTCACCATTTCCCGCCCGGCAGCCGCCAAGACAGGCACCAGCGAGAAGTTCCGCGATGCTGTGGTGATGGGCTATACACCCGATCGGGCGGTGGGCGTGTGGATGGGCAACGCCGACGGCACCTATATGGCCGAGGGCACATTCAGCTTTGCGGGCTCCGGCCCCATATGGAAAGCGATAATGGAGGCCGCTCACGAGGGCATCGAGGTCCACGACTTTCCGGTGCCTGAAGGTGTGTATTTTGCCCCTTGCGCCGGCAGAACGGAGGTCTTTGTAGACGGGACCAAGTGCAGCTATGTGGTGCCGCAGCCCAGCCCCACCCCAGCGCCCACCGGCACTCCCGAGACGCGTCCCACGGGTACTCCGATTGTGCCGTGGCCCGGCCT
>CAZXAF010000082.1:0-3926 GCA_964638905.1 uncultured Dehalococcoidia bacterium | reverse complement strand
CCTGTCGGCACGCCCCTAGCCGAGCCGCCCTAATCCCCTTCTAGGCCGGTTCCGTGTGGCGGGGCTGCCGTCGCTCAATAGTCCGTCGTTGACATCTCACCAGGACTTGCGCTATGGCTGACAGGCTATAGTATTTAGGATCGGCTTGCGATGAGTGGTTCCTTCGGAGAGGGGCTTGCAGGAAGAGAACGCTCAGCCAGAGGTTTACCGCGGTCGCCTGCCCGGCGATGTTGTCGTCCGGCGGCCGCGAGTGCCCAGCCGCGGCTTACACCGAGTGCTGGGCGTGCCGAGCCTGTTCAGCGCCGCCTACGGCAACGTCGGCTCCTCCATCTACTACGCGCTCGGTGTGGCCGCGCTCTTCGCCCTGGGCCTGACGCCTTTAGCCTTCGTCATCGCTGGCCTCATCTTCGGCTGCACCGCTCTGACCTACGCCGAGGGAACGACGGCCATGCCGGAGGCCGGCGGCTCGGCGGTGTTCGCCCGTCGCGGCTTCAACGAGCTGTTCAGCTTCATCGCCGGTTGGGCGCAGGTGCTCAACTTTGTGGTGACCATTGCCATATCTGCCTTCGCTGTGCCCAGCTATCTGGCCGTTTTTGCGCCCATTCTTAGGACTTGGCCTGCCAACGCCATCTCTGGTGTCGGCGTGGTGGGCTTTCTAGCGGCCATCAATGTCATCGGGGTGAAGGAATCCTCCGGTGTCAACATTGGCCTGGCGGTGTTGGACTTGCTTACCCAGGCGGTCCTGGTGATTCTTGGGCTGTTCCTCCTGCTCAACATCGGCACCCTCATCGATAACGTACACTGGGGCGTAGCCCCCACGTGGAGCGAGCTGATAGTGGGCATCGCCATCTCTATGATCGCCTACACCGGCATCGAGACGGTGTCTAACCTGGCGGAGGAGACGCGCAATCCAGCCAAGAATGTCCCCCGTTCCATGTTCGGCGTGTTCGGCGTGGTTATCGTCATGTATACCCTGCTTCCCCTTGTCGCCCTCAGCGCCATGCCGGTGAAGGAAGTGGCGACGGGCGAGTTTGAGACGGAGCTGGCAGGCAAGTACATCAGCGACCCAGTGCTGGGGATCGTCGAGCATTTCCCTGCCGGAGCGCTGGAGACAGCGCTATCGGCGTGGGTGGGCATCCTGGCCGCCACCATACTCTTGATCGCGGCCAATGCCGGAATACTGGGGCTGTCGCGGCTGGTCTACTCGATGGGGCGTCACAGGCAGCTTCCGCCTCTGTTTAGCCACATCGATGTGAAGCGACGCACCCCTGCGAACGCGATCGTCATCTTCGGGATAGTGGCCGCTGTGCTGATCATTCCAGGTAGGCTGGACATGCTGGCCAACGTGTATGCCTTCGGCGCGATGCTATCGTTTGCTCTTGCCCACTTGTCGATCATCGCCATGCGGGTGAGGGAGCCGGAGATGACGCCTCCGTTTAGGATTCCCTTCAACTTGCGAGTGGGCGGTAGGCAGATCCCCCTGACAGCGGTCATTGGCGTCCTGGGCACCCTAACCACCTGGGTGGTGGTGGTGCTCACTCAGGAGGCTGGCCGGATGGTAGGATTCCCCTGGCTGCTGGCGGGACTGGTCGTCTACTTCCTCTATCGCTGGTACATCGGCGAGTCACCGATGAAGACGGTGACGCTAGAGACTCGCCACTAGGGTTGGCTGGTGACAGAGAGCCGCTGCGGAGAGGGCGTTGAAGGAAGATAGTCTTCAGCCAGAGAGTCACCGCGGCCGCCTGCCCGGCGATGTTTTCGTCCGCCGGCCGCGAGTGCCCCGCCGTGGCTTGCACCGAGTGCTGGGCGTGCCGGGCCTGTTCAGCACGGCGTATGGAGACGTCGGCTCTTCCATTTACTACGTGCTGGGCGTCACTGCCATGTTTGCCCTCGGCCTCACTCCTCTGGCCTTTCTGGTGGCTGGGTTTCTGTTCGGCATGCTCGCGCTCACCTACGCCGAAGGGACGACGGCTATTCCGGAAGCCGGCGGGGCCAGTTCCTTTGCTCGCCGCAGCTTCAACGATACGATCAGCTTCATCGCCGGTTGGGCGCTAGCGCTGAATTATGTGGTCACCATGGCCATCTCGGCCTTCTCAGTTCCGAACTACCTGGCTGCCTTTTCGCCGATCCTGGGCGAGTGGCCGGCCAACAGTCTAATGGGGGTCGGAATTGTGGCCCTTCTGGCCACCCTCAATGTTTTGGGCATAAAGGAATCATCGGGCGTAAACGTGGGGCTGGCGGCACTGGACCTGCTAACGCAGGCGTTGGTGGTCATAGTGGCGATCGTGTTCGTGTTCAATTTCGGCACGATCGTGGACAACATCCATTTCGGGGAGGCACCGGAGTGGAATCGGTTGATGGTGGGGATGGCCATCGCGATGATCGCCTTCACCGGTATCGAGACGGTCTCCAATCTCTCCGAGGAGACGCGGAACCCAGGCAAGAACGTACCTCGCGCGGTACTGGCGGTATTCATCGCGGTCATGATCATGTACACGCTGATCCCACTGGTGGCGATGAGTGCGATGCCTGTGCACTTCGACGCTGAGGCAGGGAAGTTTACTACCGAGCTTGTGGAGAATTTCAAAGAGGATCCGGTGCTGGGCATTGTCAGTCACCTGCCGGATGCTATAGAGGGGCTGCTGTCGGTTTGGGTGGGTATCTTGGCGGGCACTATTCTTCTCATTGCAACCAACGCTGGGATGTTGGGCATGTCGCGGCTGGCCTATTCGTTGGGACGGCACGGCCAGTTGCCGCCTCTGTTTAGCCGCATACATGCAAAGCGGGGAACGCCAGCAGCAGCGATTATCCTTTTCTCCTCGGTTGCCGCGCTGCTCATAGTGCCGGGTCGCCTGGATGTGCTGGCGGGCGTGTACAGCTTTGGAGCGATGCTAGCCTTCAGCTTCGCTCACCTGTCGATCATCGTGCTGCGGGTGCGGGAGCCGGACATGCCCCGGCCGTTCAAAATACCATTCAACATCCGGGTGCGAGGTGTGGACATCCCGATCACGGCGATAATCGGCCTTATGGGGACTATGTTCGCCTGGACGGTGATAGTGTTTAATCAACCGTTCAGCCGTTACATCGGAGTTGCCTGGATGGTGATGGGTCTGACGATGTACGTGGTGTATCGCTGGTGGCGACGGCGGCATCCGCCGGCGGATGCGGCTGCGGCGGCAGGCCCGGCGTGATATGATGCGGGGGAGGCCCTGTGGCGGCCGGCGATGAAGGGAGGGGGATCATGGTCAAGGGTGGTGTCGAAAGACCCTTCGAGTACGAATATCGGCCGGGCGAAGAACTGGTGCTGCGCTTCCGCAAACCGCTGCTCGACCTGGTTCCGGCGGAGGTCCACGAGCACCTGGTGACGGCCAGAAAAGAGCTTCTTCTCGCCCTGCGCAGCTTTGTGGATGAGGCCCTCGGCCGCCTGGAGGAACGGGAGCGGGCGAGGGGGAAGCGGCGCAGCCAGATCAAGGTGGAGTGAGCATCTCGACCACTCTCTCGGCCAGCAGGCGGTCGAGCTCCTCTTCGCTGGTGATCTCGGCTACCGAGCGGATGAAGCTGTCCAGGGAGAGGCTTAGCCGCCGCAGCTCGAGCATCTTGGGGCCGATGGGGCTGCTGGAAGCGGGCGTGTCGGCGTACAGCCCCTGGAAGGCGAAGTAGGCCTGGTTGATCTTGCGAATGTAGAAGCCGTTCTCTGCCAGAAACCTCCTCTTTTCCTCCATCAGCGTCTCGGCCTCGTTGATATTTCCTTCGCCTAGAAGCCTGTCCACCTCCAGACGCAGCGCGTGCATCTCCGCCCGGAATTCGATGGATGGCTCCTCGTCTGCCTCATCGGCGGCGGCGAAGTCCGATTGGGGTAGGGGAAAGCGCTGCTGTACCAGGTCCGCTATCTCCCGGCCGCCGATGTTGGCGACCGTTTCGTTGAG
>CAZXAF010000081.1:0-7024 GCA_964638905.1 uncultured Dehalococcoidia bacterium | reverse complement strand
AGAGCCTCAGGAGATGGTGCCCTGGATCAGGGGATGGGGGGCGGATGTGGAGGTGTTGGAGCCGGAGAACCTGCGGGAGGCACTGACCCGACATGTGCGATCCCTGGCTAAGATTTACGGTGTGCAGACATCCCAATCAGATTCGTCGTTGGAACAGTTGTTGCGTTGCTGGGGGAAGACCGGGAAAGCGACCCAAGAGTTTCATCCTGCACTCTTTCATATGTTTGACGTGGGACATGTGGCTCAGGCGCTTTTGCGCCCTCCAGCCTCTCCCCGTTGGCGGGAGGTCTTGGCTGCGGCCTTGGACACTGAACCAGAGACCCTGGGAGTATGGCTGCCATACATGATAGCCATGCACGACATCGGCAAAATTTCTGCCGCCTTCCAATCGCAGATCGAGTCGCAGCATGAACGGTTGAAAACTGAGGGATTCCCCTTCAAGGGATGGCGCACTAGCCTCGAAGTCCATCACTCACAGGTTGGACAGGTCTACGTTCAACGGTGGGAAGCATCGGAACTGACGTTGTCGGATAGTTTCCGACAGATGTGGGTGGATATGGTCGGCGGGCACCACGGGCAATTCCGCCGCAGCAGTGGCGTGAGAAAAACGCTTGCTCGCCTGCAAAGATACGAGCCTCCGCTGTGGCAGCAACTGCGCGACGTTGCCGCTCAAGTTTTACAGGAACACTTTCTCGTACCCGCTCTCTACACGTTGCCGGAACCCTGTAACATCTCCACCGCAACGATGGCCCTGACCGGCTTCACCATCCTCTGCGATTGGTTAGGTTCGGACGAGCGCTTCTTCCAGCCCGCGTCCGATTTTGACCTGGAAAGCTACATCCCGGAGAGCCGGGAGCGCGCCCAACGCGCTGTAAAAGCGGCTGGCTTTCTTGAGGGTTCTCACAGCCGTGCTTCCATCTCGTTTGCTGCCCTGTTTCCCGACAAGCATCCCCCGCGCCCACTGCAAGAGGCGGTGGACGCGATTCCAGAGGAAATCCTCGCCACGCCATGTCTGGCTATAATTGAGGCTCCCACCGGCGAGGGCAAGACTGAGGCAGCGTTGGCCTTGGCGCACCGACTGGCGCAGGCAAGCGGCACCGACGAAATGTACTACGCACTCCCCACCACCGCTACCAGCAACCAGATGTTTGTGCGCTTGCAAGAGCACCTCCGTGACCGTCTGGACTTGCCGACAGAGATCAAGCTCATCCATGGCCAGGCGTTCCTGGTGGAAGATGACCTTCGCATTGAGCCACTGGACAATGCCGAGCAGGCTGATCAGGACGCGATGGTTGAGTGGTTCACCTCCAAGAAACGTGCGATCTTGGCCCCCTTCGGCGTCGGCACCATAGATCAGGCCGAACTGGCCGCCCTCAACGTCAAACACAGTGCGCTGCGCCTGATGGGGCTGGCCGGCAAGGTCGTGATTTTCGACGAGGTGCATGCTTACGACACCTATATGACCACCATCGTAGAGACGCTACTTCAGTGGCTTTCGGCCCTGGGCACATCGGTTATCATCCTTTCGGCCACACTGCCCCAGGCGCAGCGGGCGGCATTGGCGAGCGCCTACGGCGTGGATGTGCAGGCTCCACCAGAGCAGACGCAGGCTTATCCCAGCTTGTGGCTCTTTAGCCAGACCCAGCCGCCGTATCACTCCACACCTTCGGCCTACCAACCTGAGCGGCAACTGGCTGTCCGGTCGCTGCATCTGGCAGAAGACGCCTCCCAAGCTAAAGCCCAGTGGCTGCTTGACGCTGTCGCTGAAGGCGGCTGCGCTTGTTGGATCACCAACACGGTGGCCCAGGCCCAGCAGGTCTTTGAAGAGTTGACCAGAGATGAGCGATCAGGCGATACAGATCTGATGTTGTTGCACGCCCGCTTCCCTTTGGAAGATCGGCAGACCAGGGAGCGACAACTCAGTGACATGTACGGCCCAGACAGCAGCCACCGCCCCAAGCGCGGCATCGTCGTCGGTACGCAAGTCTTGGAGCAGAGCTTGGACCTGGACTTTGACGTGATGGTCTCCGATCTCGCACCTGTTGACTTGCTGCTACAACGGGCCGGTCGCCTGCAGCGCCACGACCGCACGCGCCCGGCTTCCTACGCTGACCATCCGACATTGTGGATCAACACCGAACTTGACTCCGCCGGCGAGCTAGACCTGGGCGTCAATCGCTGGATTTACGACGCCTTCTTGCTACGGCGGACCTGGCAGATTCTACAGGGCCGCGACGAGATCAGCTTGCCGGGCAACTACCGGGAATTGGTGGAGGCCGTGTACGGGATCACGGAAGTCTCGCCAGACAGCCCTCTGGCCGAAGCGTGGGATAAGTTGCAAATAAAGCGATCTGATGCTATAAAAGAGGCGAGGGAACGGTTGATACCGGAACCCGACCCCGAATGGTCGTTTTGTTCCCGCGTGGCCAAGCTTACCTTCGAGGAAGATGAGACCGGCGCCTCCTGGGTTGTCGCCCAAACCCGCCTGGGCCGGGAAAGCGTCAACCTTATCCCATTGGAGCCGGAAGGCGACACGGCGCGTTTATACCCCACTGAGGAGACGGTGGCCCTGGATCGCCGCGCGTCGCGGAAGATGCAGTTGCGACTGTTGCGCCGCCACCTTCGGGTGAGCCGCCCGGAGATCGTCCAGGCTCTCAAAGAAGCGCCGCGGCCCAAGCTGTTCACCGAGTCACCAAAACTCAAGTGGAGCTATCATCCCCTTTGGCTGACCGGTGGAAAAGCGGAATTTCCGTTGGAAAAAGGCAGATTGGTTGTAACCCTTGACGACGAGCTAGGTCTCGTCATCCACAAAGAGAAAGGAGCATAGTCTATGACACAATCTGAACCTTCGTTTAACCTGTGGACTGAGCCGTGGATCACACTGGAGCGCACCGACGGCTCGTTGGCACAGGTAGGCATTGAGGAAACGCTGCTGCGAGCCGGTGAATTCCGCATCATCTACGATCCCTCACCGCTGGTCGTCGTCGGTATTCACCGGCTGCTCACGGCTGTCCTTCAGGACGCGCTCGATCCACAACGTCCGGGCGATCTGGGTCGCCTGTGGTCGGAGGGGTACTTCCCGGAGGCTGAGGTTCGCGCCTTTAGCGAACGGTATGTCCACCGCTTCGACCTCTTCTCCGAGGACGCGCCTTTCTTGCAGAGCGCAGATCTGCCGCGCACGCCGCCCAAGCGGGCCAGAACCAAGACGGTCACATACCTGATGCCCCAGATTCCAGCTGGCAGCGCGGTGACGCACTATCGCCACGGCGTGGCAGAGGACAATGTCTTCTGCCCGACGTGCGCCGCTCGTGGACTGCTCATCATCTCGCCATTTGCCACCTCTGGCGGAGCAGGAATCAAGCCCTCCATCAACGGCGTGCCGCCCATCTACGTCTTGCCCGGTGGTGAGACGCTCTTCGAGAGACTGGCAGCTTCACTAGTGCTGCCGCCCTATCAACCCAAGGCCGCTTCCACTACAGAGAACGCCGTCTGGTGGAGGCGGGAGCCTATTGTTGCGGACAAGGCCATCGTGCACGAGGTGAGCTACCTGCATAGCCTCACCTTCCCCGCGCGTCGCGTGCGCCTGCACCCCGAACCGCTGCGCGAATCTTGCTCCCGCTGCGGACAGGAGAGCGAGTGGGGCGTGCGCACGATGATCTATGAAATGGGCGAAAGCCGCCCCAAAGATGCGCCGTTCTGGTTTGACCCGTTCGCGGCCTACCGCATACGCGACAAAAAGGGTCCGGTACCCGTCCGTCCCCTGGAGGGCAAGGTGCTATGGCGCGAGTTCGCGTCTCTGTTTCTGCCGTCCTCCGTTGATGAGGGAGCAAAGGATCGCACGCAGCCGCCGAGCGTTCTCTACCAGTTGGCCGAAGAGGGTCTGCGTGATGATGTAGACATCTACCCTTTCCGCTGTGTCGGGATGCGCACCGATATGCGGATGAAAGTCTTCGAGTGGCTCGACGCCGGCTTCGACGTGCCAGTTTCGCTTCTCCACGACTTTGAAGGTAGCGAAGAGGTGCGCCAGGCCATCAATTTTGCCACCGATTGCGCCGGCATCATCGCTCACACCTTCCGCAGGACTTTTGGCGGAGACGGAAAAACCAAGCACCACGAGACCTTGCGCCGCTGCATGATGGACGCTTATTGGGCCGCGTTGGCTGCCCCCTTCCGTGATTTCGTATTGGCCGTGGCAGAATCCGAAGCGCGGGAAGCTGCCCGCCGCACCTGGGTAGATCGCGTGGTCACGGAGGGCCAAGTAGCCTTCAAGACCTACTCAGAGATGACAGGCAGCGACGCCGCGTCGCTGCGGAAGCGCGTCACGGGCCGCAGGATCTGTGGCATCCAATTGTACAAGAAACGAAAGGAGCAGTTACATGATGAGTGAACCAAAGCTTGATCCCCGAATCACCGAGTTTTGCGAGCGCCTGGAGCAGCTCGACGCCGGTGAGCGGGCGCGTCTCAAGCGGAATGCCGGGCGCACCCTGGCCGAGTCCCACAACGTGCTGGGCCTCTTCTTCCGCATTCTTCCGCGCAACATCCCACGATACCAAGAAGATACCTACTTTCTGGTCGCCACCCTCTTCCCCCTGGCGGAAGGTGGCGGCGAGGGCAATTTGGGCCACACACTCCACCGCGCGCAGGATAAGAAGTATGCTCAGGGACTTGACCGGCGGGTGGAAGTCCTGCTTGACGCCGACCGGGAGCAATTACCCTTCCGTCTGCGTCAGGCCATCCGCTTTCTGTACAGCAAGCGCGTTCCGGTGAACTGGCCCCATCTACTGCGAGATCTGCTGGCCTGGGACAGTCCCAAGCGGTGGGTGCAGGAAAGCTGGGCTCGTGACTATTTTGCAAGTGAATAACCAACCCAAAATAACTTTTCTAAGGAGGATATAGACCATGTTGATCCAAATCCATATGTTGCAGAACTATGCTCCATCAAACCTGAACCGGGATGATACCGGTTCCCCAAAGAACGCCTACTTTGGCGGCATATTGCGAGGCCGTATCTCCAGCCAGTGCCTCAAGCGCAGCATCCGCACGTCGGAGACTTTTGCCGAATCGTTCAAGTATGAAGGACTGCTGGCCAAGCGCACCAAGCTTTTGCCGGGCTTGATCCGCGACGAACTGAAGGCGATGGGCGTGGATGAGGCCACCGTCGAGGCCATTGTCCACCGCGTGCCGGAAATCGGCAGTGAATCTGGCAGGGGGGCCGGCAAGGTGGAGGAGGAAGGAGAAGCTCTGGAGACCCGGCAGCTCATCTTCATCGGCCAGAACGAACTGCGCCCGCTGGCTGAAAAACTGTTGGCGCTGTACCAGGAGTACGGAGACAAAAAGTGGAAAGACAAGAAGATCGCCGAGATCACCAAGTCGCTGGGCCCGAGCCTGCCCCGCTCTGTGGACGTGGCGATGTTCGGGCGGATGACTACATCCAACGCCTTCAAGGATGTGCAAGCCGCCGTGCAAGTCGCCCATGCTCTCTCTGTCAACGCGCTGGAGCAGGAATTCGACTACTTCACCGCCGTGGACGACATCTCCGGCGAATCCGGCGCGGGGATGATTGGCGATGTGGAGTACAATAGCTCCACCTATTACAAGTATTTTAACATCCACTGGGAAGGGTTGTGCGAGAACCTGGGCGACGACGTCGGGGTGGCCCGGCAGGCAGTGCTGGCGCTGCTCGAAGCGGCAGCCACGGCGCAACCTTCCGGCAAGCAGAACACCTTTGCCGCCCACAACCTGCCTGATCTCATCCTGGTGGAGGTGCGGGAGAAGAACCTGCCCATCAGCTACGCTAACGCCTTCCTCCAGCCAGCGCATCAGGATCCCAAACACACGTTGATGGACAACGCCGTAGCCAAGCTGGATGACTACATGGCCCGCATCGGCCAAACCTACGACTTGGAGCAAATAGATCAACGCGCCATGACCACTGTGCAAGACTATACTTTGCCAGAGACGGAGGTCATGCCTTCACTCTCAAAGTTGCAGGAGTGGCTGGCAGCGCTTCTGCCGGAGGGATAACCCTATGGCCAACACGCTTTTTTTACGGCTGGAAGGTCCGCTGCAATCCTGGGGGGAACGCGCCCGCTGGAGCGTGCGCGACACCGCGCCGGAGCCGACCAAGTCCGGCGTCGTCGGCCTGCTAGGTTGTGCCCTGGGCATCAACACCGATGAGGCATTGCGACAGCTTTCCCAATCGTTGCGGATGGGCGTGCGTTGCGATAAGCCGGGCACGCGCCTCATTGACTATCACACCGTCGGTGGCGGGTATCCCTATCCCGCCCTGCTCACTGCCGAAGGCAAGCCCAAGTTGAGCAGCGGTCGCCCGCACACCGAGGAAACCTGGCGCCATTACCTCTGTGATGCCTCGTTCCTGGTTGCTTTGCAAGGTGAGCCTGAGTTGATCGCCCGTCTAGCCGACTCCCTTCAGTCACCGCGCTGGCCCATCTACCTGGGGCGCAAATCCTGTCCACCCAGCCGCCCGCCTTTCGATGGCGTAGAGGACTTCCCCGACCTGGAAACTGCCCTTCGCGCGCGTCCACCTCATCCGCTACCCAAAGACGTCGAGACTGTTGAAGTACGGGCCGTCATCGAAAGCAGGCCGGATGAGGGCATACGCCGTCGGGACGAAATCGCCTCGCACTCACGGCGCACCTTTGCGCCTCGCTACACCTGCGAGAAGCGTTTGGCGCTTTCCACCCGCGCTAAGGAGGCCGACCCATGTACCTCTCCCGACTGATCCTCAACCCGCGCAACCGCCGCGTGCAAAAAGAGGTAGCCGCCCCCTACCAGATGCACCGTAGCCTGATGCGCGCCTTCCCCGACAACCTGAAAGAGGGCGACGAGCGCGTGCTCTTCCGCCTGGAGACCGCGCGCACCGGCGCCCTCACCCTCCTCGTCCAATCGCTGACCCTGCCCGACTGGTCCTGGCTGGCGGAGCCGGATGCGCGTGGCTATCTCCTCCCGGTGGACGAACCCAACCCGGCGGTCAAGTCCTTCGATCTCAACCTCGCCATCAGCC
>CAZXAF010000080.1:0-7060 GCA_964638905.1 uncultured Dehalococcoidia bacterium | reverse complement strand
TCTGGGGCCGTACGGACGGAGCGCTGTTCAGCGTGACGGCAGAATCGGCGGAGGAATCGGCGGAGGATTCCGGCACGTAGCCTTGCCGGCTATCGGAGGAACGGCCTCTCCAGGCTTGACAAGGGGTTGCGTTAGGCGTACCTTGTTAAGTCGTCTGAGTCGCGTACGATTCAGAAAGGAGGGGCCATGTTCGGCAGCAGGATGTCGGGTTCGTTGCTCATCTTGTTAGCCACCGTTGCCCTTGCGGGGCTGGCCTTTGTCGCCTGCGGTGGGGGTGAGGAAGAGGGGGCAGGGATCGGGACCGTGGACGTCCTGGGCATCTGGGGTGACGAAGAGCTCGTTTCATTCGAGGCGATGGCCGCACCCTGGGAGACGGATACCGGCGGCAAAATGGAATTCACCGGCACCAGGGACATTACCACCGTCCTTACCACCCGAGTTGAGGGCGGCAACCCACCGGACGTTGCCATCCCGGCGGAGGTAGGACGGTTTCAGCAGTTCGCCGCAGAGGGTAAGCTCATACCACTCTCCGCCTGCGACGGGCTGGAGCAGGCGGTACGAGCCAACTACCCCCAGGGCTTCATCGACCTGGGCACCGTTGACGGTACCCTCTACGGCTTCTTCATGAAGGCCGACACCAAGGGGACGATCTGGTACAATCCCAAGTTCTTCGACGAAAACGGCTACGAGCCGCTGACCGTCGACAGCACCTGGGATGACCTGATCGCCCTTTCCGACCAGATCCTAGCCGATGGCACCCCGCCCTGGTCCATAGGCGTCGAGAGCGGTGAGGCCAGCGGCTGGCCCGGCACCGACTGGATCCAGCAGATCCTCCTGAACGAGGCCGGCGGCGCGGTCTACGACGGCGTCATCGACGGTTCCACACCCTTCACGGACGCGCAGGTCAAGGATGCCTGGGAGAAGTTTGGTGAGGTCGCTCTCACTGAGGGCTACACGGTGCAGGGCGGCGCCGAGGGAATCAACGCGGAGAACTTCGTGAACTCTAGCTACCCGCCCTTCGAGACCCCGCCCACGGCGGCCATGGTCTACCTGGGCGGCTTCGCCTCCGGCTTCATCACCGAGCAGTTCCCGGACGCCGTCGCCGGCGAGGACTTCGACTTCTTCCCCTTCCCCGGCGGCGCGGTCACCGGCGGCGCCAACATCGTCTACGCCTTCAATGACGATGCGACGACCTGCTCTTTCCTTAACTACCTGGTCAGCGCCAAGGCCCAGGAGATCTGGGTGGATGCCGGCGGCTTCACCTCCGTGAACACCCAGGTAAGCCTGGACTCCTACCCTAACGCTGTGGCTCGTGCCCAGGCGGAGCAGCTCGCCAATGCTGAGGTCTTCCGCTTCGACCTTGACGACGCCATCGGCGGGGCGCTCCAGCTGGCGGAATTCGACGGTGTCACCCAGTACCTGGCGAACCCGGATGACCTAGACAACATCCTGGCGGGCATCGAGGCCGCTCGATAGTAGGGCTCATCATTCTCAGTAAGACGGCGGGGCGGCCCCCGTGCGGCGGGGGCTCGCTCCGCTACACGCAAAGAGCCCGATAGATGCTCGGACGGCGGTGGTGGACTCCCTGGCTTTGGCTGGCGCCGGCGCTGGCCTTGCTGGGCGTATTTCTCGTTTATCCCGTCGTCGATACCTTCCGGCGGAGCTTCCTGGACGAGCGGTCCAAGAACTTTGTGGGGCTGGACAACTACCGGTTCATCATCGATAACCCCCAGCCTCTGGTGAGCGACACCCACTCGGCACTCCTGAACAACGTTATGTGGCTCACCCTGTTCACCGCGATCACTGTCTCCCTGGGTCTCATCATCGCTGTCCTCGCCGGCCGTGTGCGCTACGAGGCGGTGGCCAAATCGGCCATCTTCATCCCCATGGCCATCTCCTTCGTCGCCGCCTCCGTCATCTGGCGCTTCATGTACGAGTTCAACAGCGATATCGGCACCGTCAATGCCGCGGTCACCTCCCTCGGCGGCGACGCCACCGCCTGGCTTCAGAATACGAATGCGCCCCAGACCTGGCTCACCAACGCGGGGCCGGATACGTTGCCGCGGCCGATTCAGATCAATAACCTTGCCCTTGTCATGGTGGGCGTCTGGATGTGGACCGGTTTCGCCATGATCGTCCTCTCCGCCGGGCTGAAGGGGATCTCCACGGAGGTCCTGGAAGCGGCCCGCGTGGACGGCGCCAACGAGTGGCAGATCTTCTGGCGGGTCATCATCCCCATCATGTCCCCCACTATTGTCGTGGTCGCCACCACCCTGGTTATTCAGGGCCTCAAGAAGTTCGACCTGGTCTGGGTGATGACAGGGGGCCGGTTCAAAACGGACGTGGTAGCCACCCTGTTCTACAAGGAGGCATTCCGCATCGGCGACTTCGGGGTGGGCGCCGCCCTGGCGGTCGTCCTGCTTCTGTGGGTGCTCCCTATTATGGTCATCGGCATCCGGCGCTTCCAGTTCCAGGAGGAGACCCGCTAATGGCGAAGCGAAACCCGTCCATGCCGGGCGGTTCGGCGGCGCCGCCGGTGGCTCTTGCCCTGGGAGCCGCGAGGCGGACGGTGGCTCGCTTCCCGCTCCACGTGGCGATCATCGGCCTGATGGTGCTGTGGAGCGTCCCCACCATCGCCCTCCTGGTGAGTTCCTTCCGGGAGCCTACGGCCATCGCCTCCTCCGGCTGGTGGAATGCTATCAAAGAACCCTTCGACCTGACCGTAGGCAACTACCAGAGTGTGCTGGAAAAGCAGGGGATGGCCCGCGCGTTCGTCAACAGCATCATCATCACAGTTCCTAGCACCGTGTTGGTGATCCTGGTGGCCGCCCTGGCGGCGTACGCCTTCGCCTGGATGAAGTTCCCGGCGCGGAACCTGCTGTTCATGTTGATGGTCGCTCTCCTGGTGGTGCCGGTGCAGATGACCCTCATCCCCGTGCTGCGGCTCTACACGGATTTGACGGTTGACACCGAGCTGCCGCTCCTGGGCGGGCGGATGTTCGGCACCAGCAGTTACGTGGGCATTTGGCTGGCCCACACCGCCTATGGCCTCCCCTTTGCGATCTATCTCCTGCGCAACTTCTTCGGGTCGCTGCCGCGGGACCTGTTCGAATCGGCCTACCTGGACGGTGCGTCGGACGTGAGGGTCTTCTTCCGCATCGTGCTCCCCTTGTCTATGCCTGCCATCTCCGCTCTGGCCATCTTCCAGTTCCTCTGGGTCTGGAACGACCTCTTGGTGGCCCTGATCCTCCTGGGTGATCCTACGCTGGCACCGATGACCCTGAAGATCAGCAGTCTTGTCAGCTCCTTCGGGACCAACTACCAGGTGCTCACGGCGGCCGCTTTCATCTCCATGGCGTTGCCTCTCTTCGTTTTCTTCGCCCTTCAGCGCTACTTCGTCCAGGGGATTCTGGCCGGTGCCGTAAAGGGATAGAATAGCGGTAGGGAGACAGCGAGCGCTACGAAGATAGCGGTTGTGCAGAGCGAGGACGAGATGGCACGCGTTAACTTCGACCACGTCACCAAGCGGTTCGACAATGTGATAGCTGTCAATGACTTCAACCTGGAGATACCGGACAGGGAATTCCTGGCCCTGGTGGGCCCTTCCGGCTGCGGCAAGTCCACAACCCTTCGCCTGCTGGCCGGCCTGGAGGAGATCAGCGAGGGCGACATCTACATCGGTGATCGGCTGGTCAACAATGTCGCCGCCAAGGACAGGGACATCGCCATGGTCTTCCAGTCCTACGCTCTATACCCCCACATGTCCGTCTACGACAACATGGCCTTCGGTCTGTCGTTGCGGAAGCTACCCAAGGAGGATATCGGCCATCGGGTGCATGGGGCCGCCCAGATCCTGGGCATCGAGGACCTGCTCAAGCGCAAGCCGCGGCAGCTATCGGGCGGCCAGCGCCAGCGGGTGGCCCTGGGCCGGGCGATCGTCCGCGACCCGGCCGCCTTCCTCCTGGACGAGCCCCTTTCCAACCTGGACGCCAAGCTGCGGGTGCAGACCCGGGCTGAGCTGAGCAAGCTCCACCAGCGACTGGGCGCCACCTTCATCTACGTTACCCACGACCAGGTGGAAGCTATGACCATGGCCACTCAAATCGCCGTGATGAACGAAGGGTTGCTCCAGCAGGTGGGGGCGCCTCAGGAGCTGTACGACTGGCCGGACAACGTCTTCGTCGCCGGCTTCATCGGCAGCCCGTCTATGAACTTCTTCGAGGCCAAAGTGGCAGGCTCGCGAGAAAAGATGCACCTGGACACCGGCATCTTTCGGGTGCCGGTTCCGGCCTCTCGGGTGAACGTCCTCCTTCCCTACCTGGGGAAGGAGATCATCTTCGGCATCCGGCCGGAGAACATCTGCGACCCGGAGTGCCAGCCGTCCAGCCCTGACGCGGCGTCGGTGACAGCCCAGGTGGACGTCACGGAGCTCATGGGGAGCGAGGTTTTCCTTCACCTGTTGGCTGACGGCAAGTTGTTCATGGCCCGGGTGGATCCGCGGACGAGGGCGCGGCCCGGCCAGGAGATACGAGTCGAATTCGATATGGCCCACATGCACGCCTTCGATCCGCAGACGGAAGAGGCCATCCGCTCCAAGGGGAAGGAGCAGCCGTCGCGAGGGCAGGCGGGTTGAGGGACTCCCAGGGCTTGACAAATTTTCCCAGCGGGTGTACTCTAACGACCCGTCGGAACCAGAACAAGATCCGATAGGGCTGAATCCCCTTAGGGGGAACGGGGGACCCAACTATCCGGGGTGAATCTCGCCGCAGGCGAGTAGGGTAGCAGCTCTTTCAACCCGAACCCGTCAGCTAACCCCGTAGGCCACTGAAAGAGGCATAGTGCTGAGACTGAACGGGCCCGAGGCTATGCCTCGGGCCTAGTTTTGTGCCTTTCGGAGGCACTGACAAGAGTGCCACGTACGGCCGGTTCTGTCAGTGCGGGTAGAAGAGGCCGTCAAGGAAGGGCAGCATGGCAAAGGAGGCAGGAGATGGCGGCTAGAGTGAGGCTGGAGACCCGCCGCCTTACCGATTCGGCGGCTTTTCAGGGGGAGTTGGAGGAGACGGTTATCCTGAGGGATGGCGAGCTTGTTGCCGCCCTCCCTGAGGGCGATCCCCTGCGATACGTATTGGATCTGCCAGTCGAAGAGTTGTCGTCGATGAAGGACAACCTGGCCCCCGTGCTAGGGACGAAGCCGAGGGTCAGGGAGGTCCTGGAGGCGCTCATCGAGTACAAGGAGGAGCAAAGGCAGCGGCGAGAGCACCAAATGGCAGGTGGAGAAAGCGTCTTAAGGTAGGGCTTCAACGCGCTGCGCGACACACCCGGACGTAGAGACCGAGCTCGCTTGCGGCCGTTGCGGTAAGCCTATTTGTCCTCGTTGCCTGGTTCAGACACCGGTGGGAGCGCGCTGCCGGGAGTGCGTCCGGGTAATACGTCTTCCGACCTATGACATCCCGCTCCCCTATTTGCTGCGAGGCGCCGGTGCCGCTCTGGCCGCAGGAGGGGCACTCGGCGTCGCCTGGTTCCTCGTATTGCCATATGGGCTGGGGATACTGGGGCTTGTTGGTCTTCTGTTGGCTTTCGGCATCGGCTACGGCGTCGGGGAGGCCGTAAGCTGGGCCACGAACCGCAAGCGCGGGCCGGCCCTTCAGGTCATCGCTGTCGGCGGCGTGATAGCCAGCTACATCGTGCGAAACGTCTTGGAGGGAGTCGCTGTAATACCCGAAGGCGACCTCTGGGGCTACGTCCTGACGGCCGTGGCTGTGGTCATGGCTATGCAGCGGCTGCGATGAGGGCGTTGCGGCAAGGCGTTAGCGTGCGGTTGGCGCGCCCTCAACCACGCTACCAGTGGTGGCGCCAAGAGAACGGTCGGAGGCCTATCCCCTCATCCGGCGCTGCGGCTTTGGGCCATCCGCAGGAAGTTCTCGTAGAGGCGGAGGCCGGCCTCGGCGCTCTTCTCCGGGTGAAACTGGGTGGCGATGATATTGTCCTTGGCTACAACGGCGGGGAAGATGACGCCGTAGTCGGTCTCGCCCACTACAACCGAAGGCTCTTCAGGGCAGGGATAGTAGCTGTGGACGAAGTAGAAGAAGGCGTCGTCGGGGATGCCGTCGAAGATAGGGTGCGGGCAGCGCTGGCGGACGCGGTTCCAGCCCATGTGGGGCACCTTCAGGCCCTCCGGTAGCCGCTTTACCCGTCCGGGCAGAATGTCCAGGCAGGGGTGCTCGCCGCCTTCCTCGCTCACCGAGAACAAGACCTGAAGCCCCATGCAGATGCCCAGGAAGGGCCGGCCGCTGGCGATGTACTCACCGATGGGCTCCACCAGACGGCGCCGGGCCAGGTTGCTCATGGTGTCCGCGGCCGCTCCTACCCCGGGCACGACCAGGGCGTCGGCGCTGTGCACTGCCTGGGGCTCGGAGGTCACCAGGGGGTCGAAGCCCAGCCGCCTCAGCGCTATGGCCACGCTGCGCAGATTGCCAGCCCCGTAGTCGACGACGATCAGCTTCACATCCGTCCTCTCTCCAGAGTGTACCGTATCGGCCCCCCGATGGGCCAACCGGATATCGCCGCCCGCGAGCCGGTGCTGCGCCAGAGGCGCTCTCTGGCGCCGACGCCGAGGAGCGTGCGTCCTAGACATCGAAGTAGAGGTAGAACTCCCACGGGTGGGGGCGTAGCCGCACGGGGTCTATCTCGTGATGTCGCTTGTACTCCAGCCAGACCTCTAGGACATCGCTGGTGAACACACCGCCCTTCAGAAGGAACTCGTGGTCCTCTTCCAGGGCGCACAGGGCTTCATCCAGCGAGCCGGGGACGGTGGCGATGGCCTTCTCCTCCTCGGGCGTCAGCTCGTAGGTGTTCGCGTCCAGAGGAGGGCCGGGGTCGATCTCGTTCTCGATTCCGTCCAGGCCGGCCATCAGCAGAGCCGAAAAGGCCAGGTAGGGATTGCAGGTGCCATCCGGCGGGCGATACTCCAGCCGCTTGGTCTGGGGGTTGGAGGTGTATACCGGCACCCGCACGGCGGCGCTGCGGTTGCGGGCGGAGTAGACCAGGTTCACCGGCGCCT
>CAZXAF010000079.1:0-7080 GCA_964638905.1 uncultured Dehalococcoidia bacterium | reverse complement strand
TGTCCACCAGCCCAGTTATCGTCTGGCTGGCCTTGACCATGGCTCGCCCTATCTCGCCGGTGGTGAGGATCCCGTCGCCCTTTTTCAGGACGCACAGGAGATGGAGCTGGGGAAGAGAAAGAGCATGGGGCAGAAGAGCCAACTCGGTCAGCTTGAAGATGGCGTTGTAGGCCTGATAGATCGTTATCCATTCAGCTAGGCCCCTGGAGCCATCGAGCTTGCTTTGGCTTGCTTTTTGCTGTCGTGTCGCCACTAGATTTGTCCCCCTTCTCTTGAACGTTGGGCGTCGGTGACCGACGCACCCCTCTTTCCACTTATTTCCGCAGTGAATTAAGGTAATCCTTTACCCAGTGCCGTGTGTCTTCCCAGATGGCCTCTCGTTCCCATAGCAGGTTGCCCATCTGGCTTCCGGCACCGACGGTGGCGATTACATGGGCGAGCTGATCAGGGTCCACGCTGTCCGCGATCTGCCCGTCGGCGACGCCCCTGCGGACTAGCTCCTCGATCTCCTCGACCGTCGCCCGCAGGCCTCTTGCCAGGCGCGCTCGGAAGCCCTCATGTACGCTGGCCATGCGGGCGGCGATGTCGGTGGCGGAAGAGTCTATCGCTCCCAGCCTGGTCATGTTGGGTAGGGCATCAACCGCTTGCAGCAGGCGATCGATGGGGTGTTCGTTGACCTGCAGGTGGGAGGCCGGGCCTTGTTCGCGAAGTAGCTGCAGCACCTCGTCAATGGCAGCGTAGCCCAGCTCTTCTTTGGACGGGTAGTGGTGATAGAGGACACCCCTTGTGCAGCCGCTCTCTTTGAGGATGTCGGCGATGCTGGTGCTGTAGTAGCCACGGCTGGCGAACAGCTTGAGGGCTGTTTGAGCAAGACGTTTCCTACAGCTCTGGGAGGAGTTCATTGAACCAACCGGTCGGTATACTACCGTGCCTTCCGCACACTGTCAAGTCCTAGCCCCTTTGTCCTACCGTAAGGTAGCTTCCCTGAGCGCTTGACCGCCACGTAGTCCTCTTCGCCGAGCGGTGCAACGGGAGCTGAATTTGGCTGGCGCATCCCCCCTCTCCTATCATCTCCGTAGCGAATTCAAGTACTGCTTTAGCCAGCGGCGCGCGTCCTCGCAGATGGCCTTTCGTGCCCACAATATGTTGCCGAACTGGATGCCCGCGCACACGGTGACCGTTAGGTGGACCACCTGAGCAGGGTCCACGCTGTCCACGATCTGGCCGTCGGCGACGCCCCTTCGCGCTGCCTCTTCGGCCTGCTGGAGCATCGCATCCAGCCTTTGTCTCAACTGCCTTCGGAAGCCCTCGTGTACGCTCGCCATCCGGATAGCGATGTCAGTGCCGGAGGCAGGTAACTCTCCCAGGCCGGTAGTGTCAGGCAGGCTGTCAACCATCCACAGGAGGCGATCGATGGGGTGTTCGTCGGTTTGCAGGTGGGAGGCCGCGCCCTGTTCGAGAATCAGCCGTATCGCTTCGTCAATGACAGCGTAGCCCAGTTCTTCCTTGGACGGGAAGTAGTAGTAGAGGGCACCCCTTTTGCAGCCGCTCTCTTTGAGGATGTCGGCGATGCTGGTGGCGTAGTAGCCACGGCTGGCGAACAGCTTGAGGGCTGCCTGAACGAGACGTTTCTTGCGGTCTTGAGAATGGGCCATTGAACCAACCGGTTGGTATACTACCACCCCTCTCGCATCCGTGTCAAGTGCCAACACTGTCTCCCGATCTCACCTACCTTCTCTGAGGAGTTAACGTGCACGCACTCCGCGCCGGGGGGCAATACAGCGGGAGTTGAACCTGGCTGGCGCATCCCCCTCTCCTATCATCTGCGGAGCGAACTCAGGTAGTCTCTTAGCCAGCGTCGTACGTCCTCCCAGATGTCCTTTCGCTGCCCCAGCAGGTCCGCGAACTGGCTGCCTTGACTTACTATGAAGCACAGGTGAGCGAGCACACGAGGGTCCACGCTGTCCGCGATCTGGCCGTCGGCAACGCCCTTGCGCAGAATCCCCACGAGGTTGTCGTCTAGGTCATTCAAGCGCTCTTCCACCCTCCGTCGGAAGCCGTCGTGCATGGACGCCATGCGAGCACCAACACCAGCCGCCAGATCACCTGTGGTACCCAGCTTGACTGAGCTGGGCAGGCCATCCACGAACTTGAGGAGGCGGTCTATGGGATGTCCCTTGGTTGTCATGTGCGAGGCTGCCCCTTCTTCGACAAATAGCCGAAACGACTCGTCGATAGCAGCGTAGCCCAGTTCTTCCTTGGACGGGAAGTAATGGTACAGGGTGCCCCTCGTGCAGCCGCTCTCCTTGAGGATGTCGGCGATGCTGGTGTGGTAGTAGCCACGGCTGGCGAACAGCTTGAGGGCTGCCTGAACGAGACGTTTCTTGCGGTCTTGAGAATGGGCCATTGAACCAACCGGTTGGTATACTACCACCCCTCTCGCATCCGTGTCAAGTGCCAACACTGTCTCCCGATCTCACCTACCTTCTCTGAGGAGTTAACGTGCACGCACTCCGCGTCGGGGGGCAATGCAGGAGACCTGTGTTGGCTCTGTACTGTATGTTGTCATTGGGGACGTGAGACGTCAAGAGTCAGACAATTCCGGAAATCTCTGACCCGAGACGGCTCTCGCCGACTTACATTTCACTGCATACGATATGCCGGACGAGGCCCACTGATGCCTCTCCCGAGGCGCAAGCCCGCAGCCCCCTAGCTCTGTACGGTCAGCTTGAAGGGGAGTCCGTCCGGCCCGTGGTCGCCTTGAATAACTCCGTCCGTCAGGGTTGCCTGCCACGTGCCCGAAAACGAATCGACGTCGTGTTCGGCCTCGCACTGCCCGCCTGACTCGGGGACATAGTAGGTGTAGTCAAGCTGGATTGTCCACGTGCCATTGAATGTCTTGGACCCCGGATCGTAAGCACCCTCGTAGTGCATCTCCTCGGAGTCAACGCTTGCTGAGCACTCCTCCCAAACCACGCAGGACGTTACCCAGTGCCCCTCGCCTTGCTTGACGCTGCCGGACCCGCCGGCGGAGTCGAATGTCAGCGTCATCGTGTTCTGGTCGATGGTGCAGCCAGGCGCGGGGGAAAGGTATTGTCCCACCGCCGTGATCTGCTGTGCCGTCGGGCTCGGCGACGGCGATGGCGAAGGTGGGGGCGACGGCGATGGTGAGGGCGATGGTGAGGGCGACGGCGATGGTGAGGGCGATGGCGAAGGTGGGGGCGTCTCCTCTGGCAGACTGGGCTCGAATAGCCAGGCGGGGCACTCACCTATCGCCTCGTCCTGGCTGAGCCCGAGGTTTACCACCCGATCGGTGAGGCACTGGCGCAGGTCGTCCGCAGCCACCGCCACGTCGATGCCTCCGTATCCCTTGTCCAACCACCCGTTGGCGATGCCCTGCACATACCCTTCGATCCAGCCCGTATCAGGTGCCGGTGAGGCGCTGGGCGTGATGTCCGGCGTGGCCTCCGGCGTGGGCGCTGCCGGTGAGGCACTGGGCGTGACCTGCGGCGTGACCTTGGGTGTTGCCTGCGGCGTGGCCTTGGGCGTGGGCACTGCCGGCGAGGCGCCCGGCCCGGCCGTCGCCGCCGGCGTCCGCAGGCTCGGCGGCTTCGGGATCTTCTCCACTGTCTTCTTGGCAAGATACTCTGCAAGCTTATCGATTCCTGTGTCCGTGAGGCTGGGCAGGTCGGCGGCACGCTCCTTGAGGTAGTCCTTCCACCTCT
Source organism: uncultured Dehalococcoidia bacterium (assembly GCA_964638905.1). Lineage (GTDB taxonomy): Bacteria > Chloroflexota > Dehalococcoidia > SM23-28-2 > SM23-28-2 > SM23-28-2. Next base: position 3,355 of record CAZXAF010000079.1, on the reverse strand, counting down.
CCGCTAGCTGTTGCTGGAGGTGGTCACGGAAAGCCTTGTCCATCGCTTGGCCGGGGTCTTCGACGAACTGCTTGGCCCATTTTTCCAATTCCAGCGCCTTCTCAGTGGTGTCAATGAGCTTGCCCACCAGCGGCACGCTCTTGTAGGCTTCCAGCACCTTGTCCTTTGCGTAGTCGGCCCCTTTGGGACCCTCCTCCGCCAGCACGTTGATGGCGCTGTTCCCGGAGTCGACTACCGCCTCGTGATCCAGGCCGTCGAGCTCATAGTAGATGCCCGACCCTTCCGTCCGCACGAAACCGTCGTCCGTCCTCACTTTTTCCAGCCAGTCGTCGAAGCTGGCGGCGTCGCCCTGCTTGTCGAACGACAGCTTGTTGAAGACCTCCTGCCGCTTGTCCTCGGGGATCTTGTCGGCGATCTCCAGGATGCGCTTTCGCTGGCGCACCACAGTTGCGTCCCGGAAGAAGCTGAAGGTGCTGTTGATCCAGTCGTTCAGCTTCTTCTTGGCCACGTCGGTCAAGCCCGGCGCAGGCGCCCAGGGGGAGCGCACGTACAGGATGCCCGCCGAGACCACCGCCCGCTCCTCGATCTCGGAGAGGGCGGCCTCCAGGGCCTCCTGCTGGTCGGCCATCTCGGCGTACAGGCCCAGTAGCTCCTGGACGGAGGCCGCATCGGGCTCGACGGCAGGATCGAAGGGGTCCTCAGTGGTGAACCCGCCGGTGATGGCCTCTATGAAGGTCAGCTCTGATAGCTCGAAGTCGATGAGGAAGGTGGCCACCGTCTTCAGCGACTGGGCGCGCTCAGCATCGGCCACGCCGCCGGCTGCCTCGAAGGACGAAGGGAAGGCCACAACCTGGCCCTCCTCGACCTCTACCGCCCCCAGGGAGATGGCCACGTCGTCCTGGTCCAGCGCCTCGATGTAGTAGCGGCCGGCCGGCGGCTGGAAGGGGTCCTCGTCGGGGTCGCCGATGTAGGCGGTTACTATGGGGGATTCACCGTCCAGGCGGAAGGCGAGGGCCAGGATGCCGGTCTCCTCCCCACCGCCGCAGCCGCTGAGCAGAGCGCTCAGACCTGCTATCGCCAACAGAAGAATGCCTAGCCGCTTCATCGCTCACCCTCCTTGAGCCGCGTTGCACCCGCCTGTGGGCACCAAGGCCAGCGTGGCACGCTCATGCTACCCTGAGGCACGCGGACGGGCAAGGTGAGAGAGGGCCGTGGCTGGGCATCGAAACGTTGGGCTACTGGGGTTCTGGGGAGACCGGTGCGTGTTTGACGAGTTCTGGGTTTAGATGGACTGCCAGCTTCACTACGGGCTAGTGCAGGACTTGCCCAGTTGCCACTTGTAGAGCAGCGCGTCCAGGATGTTCACACGCCCGTCGGCGTTGATGTCGTAGCGGCGGTTGTAGGGATTGGGCGCCAGCTTCCCCTTGTAGCAGAGCACATCCATGATGTTCACGGTGCCGTTGTGGGAGCCGCAGCCCCCAGGGCCGTTGATGTCCGGCGGCCAGGCGTCGTCGTTGGGGTCGTCGGGGCAAGCGTCCTGGGCGTCTGTCCCCAGGTACAGCTCGATGTAATCATCGAATTCGTCGTCGTCGCAGTCGTCATCGGTGGGGCACGGGTCGCCGAAGTCAGGTAGGGTATCACCATCGCTGTCGTCGAGCGAGATCACATAGGCCTCGCCGCAGCCCAACCTGCTCTTGGCTACTCCGTCGGCGTAGGGAGCGGCCACCAGCACTTCATCAGCCCCGTCGCCGTTCACATCGCCCGCGGCCACTGAGCCGAGCTTGTCGCCATCGGCGGCGCCGTAGATGTAGATACTGAAGCTCTGCTCGGCTGAGGCAAGGTCAATCGTGCCCTCCATCGCGGGCTGGCCGAAGATGAGATAAGTCTCGCCGGACAGATTTCGGCCGTTCGCGGGGCCATCGCCCAGGATGCTGCCGGCCAGGATGTCCTTCAGGCCATCGCCGTTGAAGTCACCTACCGTCAGTGAGTACACGTTCTCAGCGAGCTTGTCGTAGGTGTCGACGCCGTATATCGTCAGGTCCTGTTCAGACAGCGCGACATCCACGACGCCGCCCTGGGCGACCGGACCGAGTACGACGTAGGCCTCACCGGCCATGGGCCGGTCCTCGAGCGGCCCGTTCGCCAGGGAGGCGACCACCACGATATCGTCGGTGCCGTCGCCGTTTAGATCGCCTGCGGCTGCGCTGCCGATCTCATCCTGGAGGCCCACTCCATAGATGGTGAAATCCTGCTGGGAGGCAGCTATGTCGATGGCTCCGGAAAGGTCGGAGGAGCCGAAGATGACGTAGGCTTCGCCTGCCAGAGGCCGGGCATTCCCCGGCCCGTCTCCCCACTGGGCTGTCAGCAGCAGGTCATCGGTCGCGTCACCGCCGAAGTCGCCGCTGTCTACAGAGAAGCCCAGCCGGTCGCCCGCCTCCGCACCGTAGATGATCACGTCTTCGCTGCCGGCGGCCAGGTCGATGACCCCATCCAGCGCCGGCGAACCGAAGATGACGTAGGCCTCGCCGCCGCGGCTTCTGGCGTTGGCCGGCCCGTCTCCTTCCCACGTGCTCAGGACGATGTCATCGATGCCGTCGCCGTTGACATCGCCGGCGGCAATCGAGGAGGCCAGGCGGTCACCGGCGTCGGCGCCGTAGATGGTGACGTCCTGCTGGCCGGAGGCGATGTCGACCGTGCCGCTTATGCCGGCCGAGCCGAAGATCAGATAGACCTCGCCGGCGTCCGGCCTGGCGTTGGCGGGACCGTTGGCGTAGCGAGTGGCGACCGCCGCGTCGGCGAAACCGTCGCCGTTGAAGTCGCCCGTGGCGAGGACGTCCTCGCCGAGGTGGTCGCTGTTATCGGCTCCCAGGATAGTAACGCCTGCTCCGCCGCTGGCCAGGTCGACGACGCCGCCCAGCGTGGGCGAGCCGAAGATGATATAGGCCTCACCAGCCGCGGGCCGTGCATTGCCCGGGCCGTCGGCCTCGTCCGCACCGATGAGTATGTCCTCTACGCCGTCGCCGTCGAAATCGCCGGCCGCTATGGCCTGGCCCATCTTGTCCGCAACTTGGGCACCAAAGATATGACAGTTGGGCTCCTGCGAAGCCAAATCGAAGACGTCCGATGGGCTGGCAGCGCTGTGTTGCCAGCCTATCGCCAACAGGACGGCGCAGGCGGCCAGGACGACGATGATTACCTTCCGTCTGATGCTTGCCATAACGCAACTCAGGGAAACACAGCGAGCGGCATGACATATCGTCTGCCGTTCGTCTATATCTAAAGACGCGCGAGCCCGCCTCGCCGTTTCGTTATGTCTTCAGCGATTCGAGGGCTTCTCGGCGGATTCTGTGGGGGC
>CAZXAF010000078.1:0-7132 GCA_964638905.1 uncultured Dehalococcoidia bacterium | reverse complement strand
CCGTCGGCCAACTGGAAGCCCAGGGAGGCGATCCGGGGCGGCCCATCGAAGCGGGTGGGGTGGGCGTCCTTGAGCCCGACGGGCATCCAGGGGCCGTGGTGGGAGCCGCGCATCCAGCCCTCGACGAGGAAGGGCAAGGCGAAGGGGTCGAGGACCTCGCCCACGGCGGGGAAGTTCCCCTGGGAGCGCACCAAGCACACCGGGTCGTCCTTGCCCACGTAGCGGCCGGCGATGTAGGAGAGCCGGTCGGTGCTGGAGACGGCCGCTATCTCGCCCGTTGCCCGCGAGAAGACCCTCTTCACGGCGTAGCGGGAGGGCGCTCCCAGGAAGATCAGCAGGTCGTATATCTCCTCGGGGGCGTTGAGGGTGATCTTGTTGTGCTCGACGACGTCCTGCACCTCGAAGGCGAAGCCCTCGTGGAGGCTGCCGGCGATCACCAGGCCGGCGGTGGTGAAGGGATCGGCGAACATCTTGTACAGGGGCATGTTGAAGGAGCCTGCCGAGGTCTTGTCGCCCATGAAGACGAGGAACGGCTCGGAGGGGCGCTCCTCGATCTCCATCTCCGCCGAGCCGGGGCCGGCGCCGCGGATGTTCCCGGAGAAGGCATCGGTCAGGAGATCCTGGCCGGCACCGTATAGCTTCAGCTTTTTGGCCACCTCGGTGCAGGCGATAAACGTGTCCCAGGCCAGCTTATGCACGGGCTCATAGTTCTCCCCGTGCTCGTGGGTCATGATCAGGAACAGGTCATCGCCGCAGTAGCTCACATGGTGATCGACGAGGAGACCCTGCTGACGCGCTCGCTCCACCTCCTCACGGCCCTTTTCCAGCACGTCGGGGTGCATAGCCGAGTGGCCCACATAGCCACCGACGTCGGCCTTGATAGCGCTAATGGTGATCACAGCTTACCTCCTCCGGTTGCAACCGAGCATGGTGACGGTCGATTCCTTTCCGCGCGAGCAAGGCCATGTTACTGACGGCCGTCCAGCGCGTCAAGCCTTCCGGGAAGACGCTGCTGCCCCCAAACGCCTGAGCACACGGCGGGCCAGGCGGCGGGCCAGGGCGTCCCGCCGGCGGTCGTCTTGGTGAGGCAGGGTGCGCTCCGGGTGGGCGTGGGCACTGCCTTCGCTCATAGTCCCCGGATCGATCATACAGTTCGTACGCGCCTCTGCCTCGTTGAGTCAGTTGAAGGGGCGGTGCTATAATCCAGCAAGCTCTGCGGCCAAGCGGCCTTGGTTTGGCTAAAGCATTATGGATTATCCCCAAGCCGTCGAGTACGTGCTCAGCTTCGCCGACTGGGAGCGGGCGCCCGCCCAGGCCTTCGCTGCCGCTAACTACGACCTGCGTCGCGTCCACTCTCTTCTGGCCCGCCTGGGCGATCCCCACCTGGGCCGCCGGACCATCCACATCGCCGGCAGCAAGGGGAAGGGCAGCGTAGCGGTGATGATCGCCTCTGTCCTGCAATCGGCCGGATATCGCAGCGGCCTGTACACCAGCCCTCATCTCCACAACATCCGCGAGCGCATAGCCGTGGACGGTCAGTGCATCGGCGAGGAGGAATTTGCCTGCCTGATCGAATTTCTCGTCCCCCAAGTGGCCGCCGAGAACGAAGGTGGTCGCTTTGGCCAGCTCACCACCTTCGAGCTGATGACCGCTCTGGCCTTCCTCTACTTCCGGGAGAGAGATGTCCAATGGCAGGTGCTGGAGGTGGGCATGGGCGGTCGCCTGGACGCCACCAACGTGTTGGATGAGAAAGCGGTGTGCGTCATCACCCCCTTGAGCCTGGAGCATATGACCGTCCTGGGCGATACTGTGGAGAAGATAGCGGCGGAGAAGGCGGCCATCATCCGCCCTGATACGACGGTGGTGATGGCGCCCCAGCCGTATCCGGAGGCAGCAGCCGTCATACAGCGGAAGGCAGCGGAGCTGGGCGTTCCTCTGCTGGACGTGAGCGAGGCCTATGCTGTCCAGCGCCTGAGCTGGGACCTGGACGGTCAGCGCTTTCGTCTGGTCGGCTCCGGTTGCTCGCGGGAGCTACGGCTGCCCCTTCTCGGTGCCCATCAGATGGAGAACGCCGCTACGGCGTTGGCCGCCATCGACGCCCTGAGGGGGTTAGGCATCGCCGTATCTGAAGAATCGATAGAGCGGGGCCTTGGGTGGATGCGTTGGCCGGGTCGCCTGGAGGTGCTTAGGGCCAAGCCCCTGATCGTCGTCGATGGCGCTCACAATGGCCACTCGGCCCGCTGCCTGCGCCAGGCGCTGGGGGACTACTTCCGGTTCGGCCGCGCTATCCTGGTGATGGGCGTATCGGGGGAGAAGGCGATAGGAGCGATGGCTGAGGAGCTGGCGCCCCTGACCCATCTGCTTATCGCCACCCGCTCCCAGCATCCGCGGGCGGCCGACCCGCGAACGGTGGCCGCCGCTTTTGCCGCCCAGGGCGTGGCCAGCGAGATCCAGCTCACGGTAGCGGCGGCCCTGGATCGAGCGCAAGCGCTGGCCGGACTCGACGACCTCATCTGCGTGGTGGGCTCGTTGTTCGTGGTGGCCGAGGCGCGGCAGAAGGTTCTGGGCTTGTCGTTGACAGCCGGCTAAAGCGATGGGGGACGTCATGAGGAGCGATGGCGCAAGACGGGTAGCGATCACCGGCATGGGAGCCCTCACTCCCTTGGGGAACTCGCTGCAGGAGTTCTGGCAGGGCTGCCTGGAGGGGCGTTCAGGCATTGACCATCTGACGCGCTTCGACCCCAAGGACTACCCGGTCCGCATCTGCGGTGAGGTGCGCGGATTCGAGCCGACCGACTACATGGACCGGCGCGAGGCCAGGCGCATGGCCCGCTTCAGTCAGCTGGCGGTGGCGGCCAGCCGTCAAGCCATCGATGATGCCCGACTCGATCTCAGCCGGGAGGACCCAGCGCGGATGGGCGTTCTTCTGGGCAATGGCATCGGCGGCTTCCCCAACAGCGAGGAGGCGGTGAGGACGATCCAGGCCAAGGGAGGCATGCGCATCGACCCCCTGTTCTTAGCCAAGATGCTCCCCAACATGGCGGCGGCCCAGTTGAGCCTCTTTTTCGGCCTGAAAGGGTACAACAACACGGTCATTACCGCTTGTGCTGCCTCAACCCAGGCCCTGGGCGGTGCCCTGGACATCATCAGGACGGGCCGGGCCGACGTGATGCTCGCCGGTGGCACCGAGGCGGCCATCTGCGAGCTGGGGCTGTGCGGCTTTGCCGTCATGAGGGCCCTTTCCACTCGCAACGACCCGCCTCAGAAGGCGAGCCGGCCCTTCGATGCTGAGCGCGACGGCTTCGTGGCCTCGGAGGGGGCGGCCATCTTCGTGCTGGAGAGCATGGAGCACGCTCAGGCCCGGGGGGCCACCATCCTGGCCGAGCTGGCCGGCTATGGGGCCTGCAACGATGCCTACCACCTGGTGGCCCCTTGCCCCGACGGCGAGGGCGCCGTCCGCACCATGCGCTGGGCGTTGGAAGACGCCGGCGTCCGGCTGGAGGAGGTGGACTACATCAACGCTCACGGCACTTCAACCCCCCTTAACGATGTCGCTGAGACTGTCGCCATCAAGGCTGTCTTCGGCGAGCGGGCCTATCGCCTGCCGATCAGCGCCGCCAAGTCGATGATCGGCCACGCCTTCGGAGCGGCGGGGGCCCTGGAGTCGCTGGCCTGCGTGATGACCCTCCGGACGGGCGTGATCCCCCCGACCATCAACTATGAGCACCCCGACCCGCAGTGCGACCTGGACTACGTGCCCAACGTGGCCCGCCAGGCCGACGTGAAGGTGGTGCTCAAGAACAGCTTCGGTTTCGGTGGCCAGAACGCCTGCCTGGTGTTCAAGCGCTTCGAGGAGTGAGCAATGCGCGTGCTAGTAGTGGGAGGGGCCGGCTACATCGGCAGCGTGACCGTGGCCGAGCTGCTGACCGCCGGCCATGAGGTGATAGTCTACGACAACCTCATCGGTGGTCACGAGGTCGCTGTCTCTGAGGGGGCCGAGCTGATAGTGGCCGATGTCCGCGACCAGGAGAGGCTGGCCCGCCTCTTCGCCGACCACCGCATCGATGCCGTCGTCTACTACGGAGGCTTCATCGTTGCCGGCGAGTCGATGAGTCATCCCGGCCGCTACTTCGCCAACAACATCGGCGGAATCATCTGCCTCCTGAACACCATGCTGGAGTACGACGTGACGCGCTTCGTCTTCAGTTCCAGCGCCGCCGTCTACGGCCAGCCGCAGACCGTCCCCATCCCCGAGGACGCGCCCATCGACCCCGTCAACCCCTACGGCGAGTCGAAGGCGGTCGTTGAGCGATTGCTCCGCTGGTACGATAGCCAGTGCGGCCTGAGCTACGTGTCCCTGCGCTACTTCAACGCCGCCGGCGCCGCCGCCGACCTGGGGGAGGACCACCGGCCGGAAACCCACCTCATCCCCATCGTCCTCCAGACGGCCCTCGGCCAGCGAGAGGTCGTTCCCCTGTACGGCACCGATTATCCCACGCCCGACGGCACCTGCGTCCGCGATTACATCCACGTGCTGGACCTGGCCCGCGCTCACCTGCTGGCCCTCGACCGCCTGAAAAAGGGCAGCGCCGTCTACAATTTGGGCAACGGCCAGGGCTTCTCCAACCTCCAGGTGATCGAGACCGCCCGCAGGGTCAGCGGCCAGGCCATCCCCGTGCGGGAGGAGCCGCGGCGGCCGGGCGACCCACCGAGCTTGGTGGCCTCGGCGGAGAGGGCCCACCGCGAGTTGGGCTGGCAGCCCCAGTTCCCCACCCTCGAGGAGATCATCGAGAGCGCCTGGCGCTGGCACCGCAAGCACCCCAACGGCTACGGGTAGCTCGCCCGGCTAGCCCAGGGGGAAGGCGGCCAGCCGCTCGTAGACGGCGCCGCCGGGGCCGAGGATGCTGCGCATCAGGCTGAGCTCGCCGATGGTCACCGCCGGCGCGGTCGGCACCGGCGTGGCGTCGGCCAGCTCCTTGGCCAGTTGCCTGTCGGCGGCGCCCATCATGTCCGGCACGCGGGCCAGCGTGAGGTGGGGCGAGAAGCGCCTGCGTTCGGGCGGGAAGCCCAGGGGTTCCAGGGCTTTGTCCACTCGCTGCTGGAGGCGGGCCAGGTTTTCCAGGTCGCCCTGCACGCTAACCCACAGAACGCGAGGCCCCCGGCGGTCGCCGAAGGTGCCCACCTCGGCCAGGGACAGCGTCAGCGGTGGTATTCCTTCTACCGTGGGGGTCAGCGCCTGGCAGATGGCGTCCACTTTCTCCTGGGGCACCGCGCCCAGGAATTTCAGCGTCAGGTGGATGCCATCGGGCCGCACCCAGCGCAGGCGTGGCGCTCCTCTCTTGCGCAGGTCCTCCTGCAGGCTGGCCAGGGGCGCTTTCATCCCCGGCGGCAGCTCGCAGGCCACGAACAGGCGCAGCGTCGATTCGCTATCTCTTCCTCTCATCATCTAGCCTCAATAGCCGAAAGGCATTCTCCCCCAGGACGAGCCGCTTGGCAACACCGTCGTCGGGGAAGCCTTCCTCGATCGCCTGCCGCTGCCGCTGCTGTGATACGAGCGGGTAGTCGCTGCCGAACAGAATGCGTTCTGCCCCCACCAACCCGGCGACCTGTCGATAGATCTCGGGGCCGTAGAGAAAAGGGGTGGCCGCCGTATCGACGTAGACGTTGGCCAGCGCATCCCGAACCTCGGGCATCAGAGCATAGAAGGGGAGGCCGCCCGCCCAGTGAGCGCCCACCGCCCTGAGCTCCGGATGGCGGCTCACGAATCGATAGAAGGCATCCAGGCTCAGGCCGCCCTTGCCCGGATAGGCGTGGCCCACCGGCTCGCTGACGTGAAAGAGGAGGACGAGGTCGTGGCGGAGGGCTGCCTCGGCCAGAATGTCGCCGGCGCTCTCGTCCAGCGAGTAGCCCTGGCTGTCGGGCCGCAGCTCGCCCAGGCCGCGGGCGCCGCTGCGAACGCACCGTTCGGCCTCCGCCAGGGCGTTGTCCCCGGCCCGCGGCTGGACGACGCAGAAGGGGACGATCCTGCCGCCGCTGCCGGCCGCCGCCTCCAGCAGGTATTCGTTGTGCTCCCGGCACAGCTCCTGCTCCGACCAGGCAAAGCCCAGGGCCACGCTGGTGTCCACCTCCGCCTCCTCCATACCGGCCAGGAGCTCTTCGGCGGTGGCGAGCTGGGCCTTGGGGCTGCTGTACATCTCGGCGAAGGCGGGATCGCGGCGCAGGTAATCCTCCCGTCGCTCGCGTACCTTCGGCGGAAAAATGTGGGTATGGAAGTCGACCACCATGCAGCCATGATAGCATCGGGCCGTAGACATTAGAAAGGGCGGTTCTTATAATGACAGTGCCTGTGGGCGGATAGACTGGAGGTGGGGTAAGCGCCCTTGACCCCCGTAAGTGGTGTTTCCTTGAAGGAACTGGAGGCTCTCGCCAAGCGCGTTCGACGCCACATCATCGAGATGACCGCTGCCGCCGGGTCTGGTCACCCTGGCGGCTCGCTATCTTGTGTGGATATCTTGGTGGCCCTCTACGGGCATGTTCTTCGCCACGATCCCCAGAACCCCCACTGGCCGGACCGCGACCGCTTCGTCCTGAGCAAGGGGCACGCCGCGCCCACCGTCTATGCTGTCCTGGCCGAGTGCGGCTATCTGCCGGTGGAGGAACTGGTCACCCTGCGCCAGCTGGACAGCCGTCTGGAGGGACACGTGGTGCTCGACAACCCGCCGGGGGTGGAGATGACATCGGGCTCGCTGGGCATGGGGCTGTCCTTCAGCCTTGGTCAGGCCCTGGCCGCCCGCCTGGACGGAAAGGACTATCGCCTTTACTGCCTCCTGGGCGACGGCGATATGAACGAGGGCCAGACCTGGGAGGCCGTCATGGCCTCTGCCCACCATCGCGTAGACAATCTCACCGCCATCATCGATTACAACCGCATCCAGAACGACGGCTTCTCCGATTACAGCCGCTACGAGGACAAGAGCCGTCCTCAGCGCACGGGCGGCTGGGTGAGCGAGGAAGGCCCCACGGTGAACATCCTGGACCTCCACCCCTTGGAGGAGAAGTGGCGCGCCTTCGGCTGGGAGGTGCTGGAGACCGACGGCCACGACCTGTCGGCCCTCATCGCGGCGCTGGACAA
>CAZXAF010000077.1:0-7178 GCA_964638905.1 uncultured Dehalococcoidia bacterium | reverse complement strand
CGTAGGCCTCCTTGACCAGGGAGATCCCCTTGGCAGGAAGATACTGCCCTGCCCTTTTGAAGAGTTCCTCAGCGTCCACGACCGCCTGGTCACCGCTCCTACGCATACTTTAGTGTAGCATCTGCCCACGTTCACGTCACGCCCACCTTTACAGAGTGACGGCCCCTTTTGTATGCTCAGGGCGATGAGCCCTCGCTATCGAGCGCCACGCGGCACGGTCGACGTCCTGCCCGAGGAGCAGCCCTACTGGGAGCACGTCTACCAAACGGCTACTCGCCTCTGCCGGAGCTACGGCTACTCCCGCATCGATACGCCCATCTTCGAGGAGGCCGGCCTGTTCGTCCGCGGCGTCGGCCAGACCACGGACATCGTCCAGAAGGAGATGTACGTTTTCCAGGACCGCGGCGGCGAGATGATGGCCCTGCGGCCGGAGGGCACGGCCAACGTCTGCCGGGCCTACATTCAGCACGGCATGCACAACCTGCCCCAGCCCGTCCGCCTATACTACTGGGGGCCCGCCTTCCGCTACGACCGGCCCCAGGCAGGACGGCAGCGCCAGTTCACCCACTTCGGCTGTGAGGCCATCGGCGAGAACGACCCCGCCCTGGACGCCGAGCTAATCGAGCTGGTCTGGCGCCTCTACCAGGAGCTGGGCATCGCCGATCTCACCCTCCAGCTCAACAGCATCGGCGACGCCAACTGTCGGCCCCGCTATCTAGCGGCGCTCAGGGCCCACTATCAGGACAAGATAGGCAGCGCTTGCCCCGACTGCCGCGCCCGCTTCGAGAAGAACCCCCTGCGGCTCCTGGACTGCAAGGTCGAGAGCTGCCAGCCAGTCATCGCCAGCGCGCCGCCCTTCGTCGACTACCTGTGCGAGGAGTGCGCCCAGCACTTCCAGGAGCTGCGCTCCTACCTGGAGGCCATGGGCATCCCCTACACCCTCAACCCCCGCCTGGTGCGAGGCCTCGACTACTACACCCGCACCGTCTTCGAGATCCAGCCGCCCGAGGAGGGGGCCCAGAACACCGTCGGCGCCGGCGGCCGCTACGACGGCCTCATCGAGGAGCTGGGCGGCAGGCCCACGCCGGCCATCGGCTTCGCCACAGGCATCGAGCGCATCATCGCCAACCTCAAGCGGGCCAGCGTGCCCGTACCTGCGGTCGCCAAGCCAGCGGTCTTCGTCGTCTACCAGACGAGCGCTGCTCGTCCGGCTGCCAGCAAGCTGGCCAGCGAGCTGCGACGAGCGGACATCGCCGCCGTCATGGCCGTCGGCGGCCGCAGCCTGAAGGCCCAGATGCGCCAGGCCAACGCCGTCGGTGCGCTCTACGCCGCCATCCTGGGAGAAGAGGAGCTGGCCACCGACACGGTGATCGTGCGTCGCATGGAGGATAGCCAGCAGGAGCGGGTGGCCACCAAGGACGTTCGCCGTCTCATCGCCAAGGGCCTGCGTCAGGCCACATAGCGCCCTTCCTCGCCCAGGAGCCTTTGTGCTATAATCCAGATAGCGGAAAGCCCCCAAGGGGGCTTTATGTGTGTTGGTGACCGCTATGTGGGACAAGCTGGAAGACATCGAGAGGCGATACGAGGAGCTGGCCCGGGAGATGGCCCGGCCGGAGCTGGCGACCGATTTCCAGCAGCTCCAGGCTCTGGCCAAGGAGCACGCCTCCCTGGAGGGCATCGTCTCCCTCTATCGAGAGCACAAGCGGGTGGACGCCGCCCTGGCCGAGGCCCGATCGCTGGCCGACGAGAGCCCCGACCAGGAGTTGGCGGCTATGGCCCGCGAGGAGGCAGACCAGCTCACGCAGGAGCAGCAGCGCCTGGGGGAGGAGATTCGCCTCGCCCTCCTGCCCAAGGACCCCTACGACGAGCGGCCGGTGATCATGGAGATCCGCGCCGCCGCCGGAGGCGAGGAGGCGGCCCTCTTCGCCGGCGACCTCTTCCGCATGTATAGCCGCTACGCCGAGCGCCAGGGCTGGCCTGTGGAGATTATGTCGAGCCACCCCAGCGACCTGAAGGGCTTCAAGGAGATCATCTACGAAGTGCGCGGCCGTGGCGCCTACTCCCGCCTGAAGTACGAAGGCGGCGCCCATCGAGTGCAGCGCATCCCCGTCACTGAGACCAGCGGCCGCATCCACACCTCCACCGCCACGGTGGCCGTGCTGCCCGAGGCCGAGGAGGTCGACCTGAAGATCGACGAGGACGACCTGCGCATCGACATCTTCCGCGCCGGCGGCCACGGCGGTCAGAACGTCAACAAGCTGTCCACCGCCGTTCGCATCACCCACATCCCCTCGGGCATCACCGCCGTCTGCCAGGACGAGCGCTCGCAACTCAAGAACAAGCTCAAGGCGCTTACCGTCCTGCGGGCGCGACTGCTGGCCGTGGAGCAGAAGCGCCAGCATCAGGAGATCACCGAGGCCCGCCGCGCTCAGGTGGGCAGCGGCGAGCGGTCGGAGAAGGTACGCACCTACAATTTCCCCCAGGACCGGGTGACCGACCATCGAGTTGGCCTGAGCGTCCACAATCTGCCCGCCGTCCTCGACGGCGAGATCGACGAGATCATCGACGCCCTGGCCAGCGAGGAGCAGGCCAAACGTCTCCAAGAGACCCTGGCGTGACGTTGGCCGAAGCCCTGCGCTGCGCCGTCAAGCACTTCACCGCCATCCCCAGTCTGGAAACCGCCAACCCCCAACTGGAGGCCGAGCTTCTGCTACAACACGCGCTCGGCTTCGACCGAACCCAGCTCTACCAGCGCCTCCGCGACGAGATGCCGCCCGACAAACAGGCGGCCTACGATGACCTCGTCTGGCGGCGGCTGTGCGGCGAGCCCACGCCCTACATCATCGGCCGAGCGGCCTTCTATGACATCGAGCTGGCGGTGACACCCGCTGCCGCCATCCCCCGCCCGGAAACGGAGCTTCTGGTCGAACCGGCGCTCGCTCTGGCCGCCAAGCGCATCCAGGGCACCCCCTCCCTCACGATCGTGGACGTGGGCACCGGCGGCGGCGCCATCGCCCTCGCTCTTGCCGCTCACCTGCCCTCGGCGCAGGTCATAGCCACCGATATCTCTTCGGCAGCCCTAGCCCTGGCCGAAGGCAACGCCGAAAGGCTCGGCCTGGCGTCACGAGTGCGCTTCCTCCGCGGCGACCTCCTGAACCCCCTCGAGCAGCCGGCGGACATCGTTGTCGCCAACCTTCCTTATGTCAGGTCTGCCGAATGGGAGCGCCTGCCGGTGGAGATACGCTGCTATGAGCCACGCGAAGCCCTGGACGGCGGCCCCGACGGCCTGCGGGTCATCGAGCGGCTGCTGCGCGGAGCGCCGTCCGTCCTGCGGCCCGCCGCTGCCCTCCTTCTGGAGATAGGCTTCGATCAGGGACCGGCCGTGGTCGCCCTGGCCTCGGAGGTCTTCCCCAAGGCGTCGATCGAGGTCAAGAAAGACCTGGCCTCACTGGATCGCCTGGCGATAATTCAGCTCTAGGGGACGTATCTCTCGGGCGGCCTCGACGTTATGGTGAGTGGTCAACGGCCGCTGGAGAGACAAGGCCGGGATGACGCGGTGGAGAGGCACGTTGCTGACGCTTCTGGCCGGCCTGCTACCGTCTGCCGCTTACAGAAGAGCCGGAACGGACGGCGCCAATCGACAGGAGTGAGACGCGAGAACTCTACCGCCGCAAGGGAGGTTACCCGGCCCTCCAGCGGCCGCTGACTATGATCCGCACTGTGCCAGCGGAGCCTACCGCCGCTGCTGCGCTATCTGGTACTTCTTGCCCTCGGTCTTCATGGCGGGCGCCACGATCATCTCCGCGTCGTGGAACTCGTGGACGGTCTGGGCCCCGCACATCCCCATGGCAGCGCGAATGGCTCCCACCAGGTTCTCCGTGCCATCGGTCCGAGAGGTGGGGCCGAACAGCAGGCGCTCCACGGTAGTGTTCACACCAACGTGAATGCGAGTGCCGCGCGGAAGCTGAGCGTGGCCGGTCGACATCCCCCAGGAGTAGCCCTTGCCGGGCGCCTCCTGCGTGCCGGCGAAGATGGAGCCGAGCATCACTGCATCGGCGCCGGCAGCGAGAGCCTTGCAGACGTCGCCGCCGGTACGCATGCCGCCGTCGGTGATCACCGGCACATAGACGCCGGTGTCCCGATAGTGCTGGTCGCGAGCGGCGGCGCACTCGATGGTCGCCGTCACCTGGGGCACGCCCACTCCCAGCACCTCGCGAGTCGTGCAGATGGCGCCCGGGCCCACGCCCACCAGCACGCCAGCGACCCCCGTCTCCATCAGCTCCTTGCAGGCGCCATAGGTGACGGTGTTGCCCACGAGTACCGGCAGCTGTAACTGCTGGCAAAGCTCCGGCAGGATGAGGCCCCGAACGCTGCGAGAGATATGACGAGCGGTGGTCACTGTTGCCTTGACCACGAAGATGTCGGCACCGGCCTCCACCGCCAGCGGCGCCAGGCGCTTGGTGTTGGCGGGAGTAGCGGAAACGGCGCACACCGCCCCGCCAGTCTTGATGTAGCCAACCCGCTCGCCGATGAGCTCCTCGCGGATGGGCTGAGAGTAGACCTTCTGGATGACGGCCGTGGAATCCTCATCCTTGGCCGCAAGGATCTCGGCTATGGCGGCGTCCGGATCCCTGTAGCGCGTCTGGAGGCCCTCCAGGTTCACGACCGCCAGGCCTCCCATCTGATGGTAGGTGACGGCGAAGCGGGGATCGGCCACCGCATCCAGGTCAGCGGCGAGAATGGGCATGGCAAAGCGAAGGCGATCGACGGCAAAAGACACATCGCACAGCTCGGGGTTGATGGTCACTTCACCCGGAACGATGGCCACATCGTCGAATCCGTAGGCCGGTCTCAGCTCCTTGACATGTGGCGCAATCATCGCTCTATCGCCTCCCTGCCATGGTTCCCCTAGCCTGGATTATTAGCGAAAATATACCAGAGGCCCTGGGCCCAGTCAATAAGAATTCGGGCTGAAAAGGGTCAAAATTGTAAAAAGAAGTAAGCAGGTAAGTCTTAGGCTTAGTTGTTAAGGTTAGCTAGTACCCGAGGAGCGCTGTGTCCACTCTGTACCTGGTAGCCACGCCCATAGGCAATCTGGAGGACATTACCCTGCGAGCCCTGCGCGTCCTGCGCGAGGTCTCGCTCATCGCCGCCGAGGACACCCGCACCACCCGCAAGCTCCTCAGCCACTACGGGATCAAGGCCCGCCTGACCAGCTACCATGAGCACAACAAGGCGGCCAAGATCCCCTACATTCTGGATGCCCTCCGACAGGCCGATGTCGCCTTGGTCTCCGAGTCGGGGATGCCGGCGATAAGCGACCCAGGCTACGACCTCGTAGCAGCCGCCGCGGAGGCCGGCGTACCAGTGGTTCCGGTTCCCGGCCCTTCGGCGGTGGTGGCCGCCCTGGCCGTCTCCGGCCTGCCCACCCGCCAGTTCACCTACGTCGGCTTCCTGCCGCGGCGGCCCGGCGAGCGCCGTCGACTCCTCTCTGCGCTGGTCGCCCAGCCTCAGACCATCGTCGCCTTCGAATCGCCCCATCGCCTGCGGGCCGCCTTATCCGACCTCCTGGCCGTCCTTGGCGACCGTCGGATCGCCGTCTGTCGCGAGCTCACCAAGCTGCACGAGGAGGTCTTCCGCAGTCGCATCAGCGAGGCCATCGCCCACTTCCCGGAGCCTCGAGGCGAGTTCACCCTGGTAGTGGCGGGAGCGCCCCAGCCCGCCGAGGCCACGGCGCCCATAGAGGATGTCCTGGCAGCGCTGCGGCAGCTGCGCGAGCAGGGCCTGGCTCCCCGCCAAGCGGTGACCCAGGTAGCCCAGCGCTTCGGTCTGCCCCGGCGACAGGTGTACCGCCTCTGGCTCCAGCTATAGTGAGAGCCTGGGCACTGGCCCCCAGCTATGCTAAAATTGCGGCGCAATCGCGGTTGTCCGCCGATAGGCGGAAGGAGGATGCTTGGCTGAGAAGATCTTCATCGGAATAGCATGGCCGTATGCCAACGGCTCTCTGCATCTGGGACAGATCGTCAGCTCCCAGCTTCCGGCCGATATCCTCGCCCGATACCATCGAATCAAGGGCAACCGTGTTCTCATGGTCTCCGGCAGCGACCAGCACGGCACCCCTATTACCGTCCGCGCCGAGCAGGAGGGGCGATCGCCTCAGGAGGTGGCCTCCCAGTTCCACCAGGAGTTCCTGGACTGCTGGCAGCGCCTGGGCATAACCTTCGACCTGTACACGACCACCGGCACCGAGAACCACAGCCGCGTCACTCAGGACATCTTCCTGAGCCTCCTGAATAAGAACCATATCTATAAAGAGAGCATGCCCCTACCTTACTGCCCCAAAGATCGCCGCTTCCTCCCCGATCGCTACGTGGAAGGGACCTGCCCTCACTGCGGCTACGACGGCGCTCGCGGCGACCAGTGCGAGCAGTGCGGCAAGACGCTCAACGCCACCGAGCTTCTGGGGATGCGCTGCCGCTTCTGCGGAACCGCGCCGGAGGTCCGCCAGTCGGAGCACTTCTTCCTCCGCCTGAGCGCCTTCAACGAGCGCCTTAAAGAGTGGCTGAACGACAAGGCCCATTGGCGCAAGGCCGTACTCAACTGGACGCTCGGCTTGCTCAACGAAGGGCTTCAGGATCGGGCGGTCACCCGCGACATCGAGTGGGGCGTGGCCATTCCCCTCGAGGGCTACGAGAACAAGCGCATCTACGTCTGGTTCGAGGCGGTCATCGGCTACCTGTCGGCGGCCAAGGAGTGGGCGCAGAATAGCGGCGACCCGGAGGCCTGGCGAGAGTTCTGGGAAGACCCGGAGTGCAGGAGCTACTACTTCCTGGGCAAGGACAATATCCCCTTCCACACTATCATCTGGCCGTCGATGCTCATGGGCTACGGCGGTCTCAACCTGCCCTACGACGTCCCCGCCAGTCAGTATCTGACCATGCGCGGCAGCAAGGTCTCCACCAGCCGCCGCTGGGCCGTCTGGCTCCCCGATTACCTCTCGCGCTACGACCCCGACCCCCTGCGCTACTGCCTATCGGCGACTATGCCCGAGACCTCGGACACCGACTTCACTTGGACGGACTTCGTTCGCCGCAACAACGATGAGCTGGTGGCTACCTGGGGCAACCTGGTGCATCGCGTGCTCACCTTCACCTACCGTAACTTCGATGGCGCCGTTC
>CAZXAF010000076.1:0-7317 GCA_964638905.1 uncultured Dehalococcoidia bacterium | reverse complement strand
GTCCAGGCGAGGCCCCACCGTGGCCAGGTGGTCGGCCAGGCTGAGGAAGAGCACGTCGATGGCCGCCTCACCCGTATCGCGGAAGTAGCGATAGAGAGCGCGACGGCTGGGCGGCCCATCTCGGGCTATCTGGAGCGGCCGCAGGTGCTCTTTGACCATCGCCTCCACCTGCCGCACCTCGGCGCCGCTGAAGCGCAGACGCCTGGCCGCCGCCGTCGCCCTTCGAGCGCCCACCTGGGCATGGCCGAAGAACCGCATGCGGCCGTCGTCATCGATCGTTCTCGTCTCCGGCTTGGCGACGTCGTGCAGGAGAGCGCCCAGCTTGAGAAGGGCCACCCGACTATGGCCCTGGGAGACCTCCTCCTGGAAATGTCCCCCAACCGCCGGGAACTCGTCCATCTTCCTCCATAGCTCACGCCACAGACGGGCCCAGTGCCCATCGGCGGGCTCCTTCGAACTCAGGAGCGCATCCAGGGCGGCCACCGCCTCCAGGCTATGTTCGAACACGTCCCACTGGTGCTCCTTGGGCTGCTCCTCTCCCCTGGTGGCCGTCACCTCCGGCAGAATGGGCTCGAGAAGGCCCAGGTTGTCGGCCAGGCGCACGCCTGGGGCCGCCCGTGACGTGGCCAGGATGCGCATCAGCTCGTCGCGCTGGCGCTCGGGGGCCGCCCGCGACAGGAGGGACGCGCTCTCAGCCATGACAGCCGCCGTCTGAGGGTCGAGGCCGAAGTCCAGCTCGGCACACAGGCGCACCGCTCGCAGCAGCCGCAGGGGGTCGGCGCGAAAGGCCTCCGGCCGCACCATCCGCACGATCCCTTCGGCCAGGTCCCGCCTGCCGCCGTAGGGATCAATGATCGATGGCTGGCCTTGACCGACCAACGCCTCGAGGCGGACGGCCATGGCGTTGATGGTGAGGTCGCGCTCACCCAAGTCGGTCTCTATGTCCACCCGCAGGGGCAACAGGTCGAGGCTGCGGACGGCCTTCTCGGCCGGAAGGACGATGCGAGCCGCCTTGTGCTCCTCGTGCAGACGCACGAAGTGGCCGGCCAGGGCATCGGCCAGTTGGCGGCCCACCGAAAGGGGGTCGGCGGCCACCGCCACGTCCACATCGTGGCTCTCCCGCCCAAGCAGCGCGTCCCGCAGGAAGCCGCCCACCACGTATGCCTCCAGGCTCCGGGAATCCAGAAAGGAGGCAATCTCAGCGAGGACGGCTCCAGTCTGGGAGTCGATGCGTAAGCTATCTGATTCCAACTCTAATAGCAGGCCGCGCGACTTACAGTTCAGCGGCCCCCTCCTCTTCCGTATCCGTCGCCGTCTTTCGTAGCTCGTCCATGCTCTCCAGATGGTCGATGTAAAGGACACCGTTGACGTGATCGATCTCGTGTTCCAGAGCCTGGGCCAGAAGGTCATCCTTAGCCTTTATGCGCACCTGGCGACCCTCAAGGTCCCGCCCCTTGGCGGTCACGCTCACCGAACGGGTGACCTCCGCCCAGTAGCCGGGAACGGACAGACAGCCCTCCACCACTCTCCGTTCACCCGACCGCTTGACGATCTCGGGGTTGATGAGGGTGATGACCTCCTCCCCGGGGATGCCGATAATCACCACCCGCAAGGACACGCCCACCTGAGGCGCCGCCAGGCCCACGCCGCTGTTCTCCCGCATGGTCTCGATCATATCCTCAACCAGCCGCTTGATGGAGCCGTCCACCTGCGGCACTCGCCTGGCCTTCTGATGAAGGACGGCCTCACCCAGTACCGTTATGGGCCGAGTCGCCAAGACAAGACCTCCTCCTCCCAAGCAATCGCTACTATTTTAGGACATACTATGCCTACTGTCGCCCCCGGTGGCAGATACGGCCGCCGGCGGAGCCAGGCCTCATAGCAGGCTAACGGGGTCTACATCCACCGTCCAGCCCTGAGGGAATGAGAACTCCCGCAGGAGCTCGGCAGGGTCATCGCCCCGCAGGAGGATCTGCCAGCGATGGCGACCGCGCATCTTGGACACGAAGGAAGGAGCGGGGCCCAGGATGTCCAGGTGGGGAATCCCCCGGACGTCCTTCTCCCGGCGCAGGGTTCGGGCCAGGTGAAAGGCCTGCTCCTGAGCGTACAGCGGGTTGGTGTGGGCGAACACCAGCCGCGCCAGCCGCCCGAAGGGGGGATAGCCCAGACGCCGCCGCAGCATCGCCTCGTGCTCGTAGAAGGCGGCGTAGTCGTGGCGGGCAGCCGCCTGGATCGCCCAGTGCTGAGGGGTATAGGTCTGGATGATCACCCGCCCGCCCAGCGGCCCCCGACCGGCCCGGCCAGCCACCTGCTCCAGGAGCTGAAACGTGCGCTCGCCGCTGCGATAGTCGGGCAGGTTGAGGCTCACGTCGGCCGAGATCACGCCCACCAGGGTCACCGAGGGCATGTCCAGCCCCTTGGCGATCATCTGGGTGCCGATGAGGATGTCCGCCTCCTTGGCCAGAAAGCGGGCCAGGATGCGTTCGTGGGCGCCCCGATGGCGGGTGACATCGCGGTCCCAGCGCAGGAGGCGAGCCTGAGGAAAAGCGCGGGCGGCCTCCTGCTCCACCTTCTCGGTGCCGATACCCATGAAGCGAATGCGAGGGCTGCCGCACTGAGGACAGCGCTCGGGCAGGCGCTTCCCGCGGCGGCAGTGATGGCAGATGAGCCGCCCCTCGCTGGCGTGATAGGTGAGGGAGACGGCGCAACGAGAGCAAGTGGGGACGTAGCCACAGTCGCGGCACTGAACGAAGGATGCGGCGCCGCGACGGTTCAGGAAAAGAATGACCTGCTCGTCGGCGGTCAGGGCCTCGGCCACAGCCTGAGCCAGCGAGCGGCTGAAGATGCTGCGATTGCCCGCCTTCAGCTCCTCGCGCAGGTCCACCACCTCCACCTCCGGCAGCGGCCGCACGACGCAGGAGCGCCCATCATCGGAGGCCAGCGGCTGCACCCGCTCCCCCAGCTCCAGCAGGCGATAGCTGCCGGAGATGGCCCGATAGTGGCTCTCCACGTCGGGCGTGGCGCTACCCAGCACCAGGACGGCGCCCGTCAGCTCGGCCAGCTTCTCGGCCACCCGCCGAGCGTGGTAGCGAGGCGCCGGGTCCTGCTGCTTGTAGGTCCACTCGTGCTCTTCGTCCATGACGATCAGGCCCAGGTCGGGCTGAGGGGCGAAGATGGCGCTGCGCGGCCCGATGACCACGGCGTAGTGGCCGTCGCGGATGCCCCGCCACTGGTCGAACTGCTCGCCCAGAGAGAGGCCGCTGTGCATCACTGCCACCCGACCCGCGAAGCGCTCGGCGAAGCGACGCACCGTCTGCGGCGTCAGGGATATCTCCGGCACCAAGACAATGCCCCGCTTTCCCAGGGCCAGCGCCTTCTCCAGCGCTTGAAGATAGACCTCCGTCTTGCCGCTGCCGGTGACGCCCTGCAGGAGAAAGACAGAGGGTGGGCCGCCATCGCCAGCCACCGAGCGCTCCAGGGCACGGGCGATCTCTTCATAGGCTGCCTGCTGGGCTGCCGTCAGGACGGGCGGCTCGCGGGGAGGGTACGACCTGGCCGCCAGCGGATCGCGCTCCACCTCCACCTCCTCCAGCGCCACCAGCCCTCTGTCCACCAGCGCCTTCAGGCCAGCCCTCGTGATGCGAGTGCGGGCGCGCAATTGCGCTGCGGGCACGAGCGGCCCATCTTCGGCCAAAGCCGTGAGGGCAGCCGCCAGCCGCCGCTCGCTGGCCGACGCGCCCAGCTCCTTGGCTCGCTTGCGGGCCTCCCTGGGCTTCACCAGCAGACGGACGTGGGGCACCAGCTTCGGCCTCACCTTGGGGCGGGCCAGTTCGTACGTCCGCTCGACCAGCTCCCGCCGCACCAGCTCCTCCACCGCCGCCGACAGGCCGCGGGCCTTCAGTTCCTTGCGCAGCTCCTCCAGCTCCACCCGCCGACGGCCAACCACCTGC
Source organism: uncultured Dehalococcoidia bacterium (assembly GCA_964638905.1). Lineage (GTDB taxonomy): Bacteria > Chloroflexota > Dehalococcoidia > SM23-28-2 > SM23-28-2 > SM23-28-2. The sequence goes on along the minus strand of CAZXAF010000076.1, from coordinate 3,367 downwards.
TCCAGCACCTCCATCTGGCGAGGCGTCAGCTCCAGGGAGGCTATCTCCTCGGCGGGGACCAGCGGTCGCAGGAGGGTGAGGGGCTTGCGCCGGAAGCCCGGCGGAAGCATAGGGGCCACGCAGTCGAACAGGGGGGCCAAGTAGTAGTCGCTGATCCAGCGGGCCAGGATGGTGTGATGAGGCGAGATCAGCGGCCGCGACTCCATGGCGGCGATGATGTCCCGCGTTTCGGGGTAGGAGGGCTCCTCGGTCACCTCCAGCACGACCCCCTGAAGGGTGCGGTTGCCGAAGGGGACGTACACCGCCTGCCCTACTGCCACCGTCTGGCCGGCGGGCAGGGAGTAGGTGAACGTGCGACGATGAGGCGCAGTGGAGTTGACCGCTACTTCCGCGAAGGGCATAACCGACCCATCCCAGGTCAATATATCACCGCCCGATCGCAGATCAAAACGGGGGCTGTCATCGCAGCCCCCGCGTTTCTCGTTCCATTCGTGGAACTACTCGGCTTCGGGCTCCTCTTCCTGCGCCTTGGCGCTCGCCTTCCGCCGCTCGGGAGGGGCCCTGCGCGCCTCCTTGATGCGGGCAGCCTTGCCCGTCAGGTCGCGCAGGTAGTACAGCTTGGCCCGGCGCACTCGCCCCCGCCGTGTTACCTCCACCTTCTCCACCCGCGGCGAGTAGATGAGGAACGTCCGCTCCACTCCTACGCCGTGGGTCATCCGCCGCACGGTGAAGTTGGAGCTGCTGCCCGCACGGCGCTTGCGGATGACCACCCCTTCGAACACCTGCGTGCGCTCCCTCTCTCCTTCCACCACCTTCACGCTCACCCGCACGCTATCGCCGGGCTGGAAATCCTCGATCTCCGGTCGCTCTTTCAGTTCTACCAAGGATGTTATATCGATCATGGCTAACCTCTAGTGAACTACTGGTTGGGCAGGTTCGTCAATAGCCACTGCTGCTCTTCTTCGGTCAGATTAGCTGTGGCTAGCAGATCCGGCCGACGTTTGGCCGTTCGGAGGAGGCTCTGCTGACGGCGCCAGCGGTCGATCTCGGCGTGATTACCCGATAGGAGCACATCCGGCACCTTCATCCCCCGGAAGTCGGCCGGCCGTGTATACTGGGGATGCTCCAGCAGGCCGTGAGCGAAGGAATCGTCAGCCGAGGACAGGGGCGAGCCGAGCGCCCCCGGTATCTGGCGCACCACAGCGTCCACCACCACCATGGCCGCCAGCTCGCCGCCCGAGAGCACATAGTCGCCGATGCTGATCTCATCGGTCGCCAGGTACTCATGCACGCGAGCGTCTACGCCCTCATAATGCCCACAAATAAGGATGAGCCTATCGTGGCCGGCCAGTTCCGCCGCCACCTCCTGGCTGAACAGCCTACCCTGAGGGGTCAAGAGCACTATCGGCCCCCGCTCCGGCGCCTGGCTCTGAACGTCCTCCACAGCGGCAAACAGCGGATCCGGCTTCATTAGCATGCCCTGCGTGCCGCCAAAGACGTAATCATCCACCGTGCGATGCTTATCGCTGGCGTAGTCGCGGATGTCGTGGAGAAAGACCTGCACCAGTCCCTTCTCCACCGCCCGCTTGACGATGCTCTCCTCGAAGGGGCCACGGAACATGCCCGGGAAGATGGTGAGGATATCGATGCGCATGACGCCCACTACCCCTACGGCCGCTCGGCGCCCTCGCCCGCGGCCGGATGGTCGCCCGCCTCCCCGCGCAGCATCTCCAGAGCGTGGGGCAGCACCGGCAGGATGTGGGCCAGGCTCTGGCGCACCGCCTGCTCGCTGCCGGGCAGGTTCACGATCAGAGTACGGCCGCGCACGCCGACTACCCCTCGACCGATCATCGCCATCGGCGTATGGCGCACCCCCTCCTGGCGCATGGCTTCGGCCACGCCCGGCACCAGGCGGTCGACGATCTCCAGAGTGGCTTCGGGGGTCACGTCTCTTGGCGCGACGCCAGTGCCGCCGTTGGTGACGATCAGCGCCAGGTCCGCCTCATCGGCCCACTCCCGCAGGCGAGCGGCGATGACCTCCCTCTCGTCGGGCACCACCTCGTAATGCTCCACCGTTGCCTCCAGGGAGGCCAGCATCTCGCGGACGGCCGCGCCGCTGGTGTCCTTCCGCTCGCCGCGCGCTCCTTTATCGCTCACTGTTAGGATTCCGACCCGCCAGGCCATAATCATCCCTCGGCCAAATTTTTTGAAGTTCCCACAAATTACTCGCGGAACGTACTTGACAAGAAAACCTTGGGTGATATGATACCCACGAAGTGGGAGGTTGTGGGGCTTCCTCCCCTGAAGTGGGGGACTGCGAGATCTTTCCCCCTCCCTGTCGTTAGCCAATCGATAGTACCACAAAACGTGACCCTGGGGGAAGCCCCCCATCGGCAGGCCAAGAGGAGGCCTGGCATTGACCTTTCGGGGCATCTATGAGCACACCCTGGATGACCGCGGGCGGATAGCCATCCCCGCGCGCTATCGCCATCTGTTCGGCGACGGCATCATCCTCGTGCGGGGCGAAGACGGCTGCGTCGAGGTATACACGCCCCACGACTACGACGTGACCTCCGAGGCCTATACTGTTGACCCCGTTACCACCCCACACGGCCGCGACCTCCGCCGCAACCGCTTCGCCTACGCCTATGACGCCGACCTCGACCGCCAAGGCCGAGTCGTTGTCCACCCACTCCTGCGCCAGTGGGCCGACCTCAACGGAGCGGTCATCATATCCGGCCGCGGCGATTGTCTGGAGATATGGAATGCCCAGCGTTGGGCCCAGTCGATGGGCCCAACGGGCGAGGCCTAGACAAAGGAAGGCATGTAGCAAGGCAGTGAACACAACGACCCAACCGACAGTAAGTCACAAGCCGGTCATGGTTAGTCAAGTCCTACGGGCACTGGCCGTCCAGCCTGGCGGTCGTTATGTCGACTGCACTGTCGGCGGAGGCGGCCACGCCGAGGCCATCCTAGAGGCCGCCTCGCCAGGCGGACTCCTCCTCGGCATTGACGCCGACCCCAGGGCCCTTCAGGCAGCTCATAGTCGCCTCGCCCGCTTTGGTGGTGACGCCGCCCTGCTGGTGGAAGGGAACTTCCGCGATGTGCAGGACATATGTCGCAGCCGCGGCTTCGCCCCCGTGCACGGCATCCTCTTCGACCTCGGCCTGTCCTCCCTGCAACTGGCTGAGGAAGGGCGCGGGTTCAGTTTTCAAGTGGAGGCCCCCCTGGATATGCGCTTCAACCCAAAGCAGGGGGTCACCGCAGCAGACATCGTCAACACCTACAGCGAGGAGGCCCTGGCCGACCTCCTCTGGCGCTACGGGCAAGAGCTTCACAGCCGCCGCATCGCCCGCCGCATCGTCCG
>CAZXAF010000075.1:0-7334 GCA_964638905.1 uncultured Dehalococcoidia bacterium | reverse complement strand
TGTCAAACCGGGAGAAATACGGCAGAATCGCCCTCGTCTACGGTGCTCGAACGCTCGAAGATCTGCTGTACAAGCCTGAGCTTGAGCGGTGGCGCAGCCACCTCGACCTTGAAGTGGATGTCACTGTGGATACTGCCCCAGCCAGTTACCGCGGCAATGTGGGGGTTGTGACAACGCTCATACCCAGAGCTCGGTTTGACCCGTTCCAGGCGGTGGCCCTGGTCTGTGGTCCCGAGGTGATGATGCGCTTCACCGTGCGCGAACTGGAGAGTCGGGGTGTCGACCCCGAAAACATCTTCATCTCCCTGGAGCGCAGCATGAAATGCGGCATCGGTTTCTGCGGGCACTGCCAGTTTGGGTCCACTTTCATTTGTAGAGATGGCCCCGTGTTCAGCTACGCTGAAATTCAGCCATTTTTCGCAAAGCGGGAGATTTAGCATTGCCTCCAAGTCGCAAACCGAAGCTCGCTGTCTGGAAGTTCGCCTCCTGCGACGGCTGTCAGTTGAGCCTTCTCGACTGCGAAGACGAACTGCTCGCCGTGGCTGGGCAGGTCGACATTGCCTACTTCCCCGAGGCGTCGCGGGCGATGGTGAAGGGCCCCTACGAGCTTTCGCTGGTCGAGGGTTCCGTTACGACGCCCCATGATATTGAGCTGATTCAACAGGTGCGCCGGCGCTCGAAGTGTCTGGTTACCATCGGCGCCTGTGCCACCGCTGGCGGCATTCAAGCGCTGCGCAACTTCGCGGACGTGCAGGACTTCGTCTCCATCGTATACGCTGCGCCCGAATACATCAAGACGTTGGACACATCAACGGCCATTGCCGACCATGTCCACGTCGATTTCGAGCTACGCGGCTGTCCGATCAACAAGGAGCAACTCCTTGAGGTCGTCAGCGCCTTTCTGTACGGACGTAAACCGAACATACCGCCGTATAGCGTCTGCATGGAGTGCAAAAGACGTGGAACCGTCTGTGTGATGGTTGCGCACGGCACGCCTTGTCTCGGGCCCGTGACCCAAGCGGGGTGTGGCGCCATCTGTCCGGCCTATTATCGCGGCTGTTACGGGTGCTTCGGGCCGAAGGAGACGCCGAATACGGATTCGTTGAGCAAGCGGTGGAGCCACCTGGGGGTGAAGGAACAAGACCTGGTGCGGGCGTTCCGTACATTCAATGCATGGGCTGAAGCGTTTCGCGAGGAGAGTGTAGCCCATGAAAAGTAGGATTATAAAGGTGGACTACCTCGCCCGCGTCGAAGGCGAGGGCGCCCTGTATGTCAAGATCAGCAACAACACGGTGACGGACGTCAAGTTCAAGATTTGGGAGCCGCCACGTCTCTTCGAGGCCTTCCTGCGCGGCCGCAACTACAGCGAAGCCCCCGACATCACAGCCCGCATCTGCGGCATATGCCCTATCGCCTATCAGATGGCCGCGGCGCAGGCGATGGAGGACGCCTTTGGGGTCACCGTGGATGGACAGCTCCGTGCCCTCCGCCGACTGATCTTCTGTGGTGAATGGATCGAGAGCCATGCCCTGCATGTGTACCTGCTTCATGCCCCCGACTTCCTCGGCTACGAGGATGCCATTCAGATGGCGAAGGACCATTCGGAGATCGTCCAGCAGGGACTGCAATTGAAGAAGATCGGCAATGAAGTCATGACATTGCTTGGCGGCAGGGAGATCCATCCCATCAACCTGCGCGTAGGCGGGTTCTACAGAGTGCCGACCAAGCAGGAGCTTGCCCCTTTGGTGGACAAACTCAAGTGGGCGCGAGACGCCGCTCTTGAGACTGTGCGCTGGACAGCAACGCTACCTTTTCCGGACTTTGAGCAGGACTACGAGTTCGTTGCCCTGCGCCACCCCGATGAATACGCCATCACCGAAGGCCGACTCGTCTCCAATAAGGGGTTGGACATCGCCGTTCGCGAATACGATGACCACTTCGCAGAAGAGCACGTGCCTTACACCAATGCCTTGCACTCTGTGCTCAAAGAACGTGGCGCCTACCTTGTCGGGCCCCTGGCGCGGTACAGTGTGAACTTCGATAAGCTCTCTCCGCTGGCGCGAGAGGCCGCAGGCGATGCCGGCCTCGGACCCGTCTGTCGCAATCCGTTCAAGAGCATCGTTGTGCGCAGCGTCGAAACTCTTTACGCCTGTGACGAAGCGCTACGCCTCATCGATGAATACGAGATGCCGGAGAAACCGGCTGTGGAAGTTGAGCCGCGCGCTGCCACCGCCTGCGGCTGCAGCGAAGCGCCGCGCGGCACTCTGTACCATCGCTACCGTGTTGATGATCAGGGAGTGATTCTCGACGCGAAGATCGTTGCGCCGACGTCTCAGAATCAGAAGAGCATCGAAAGCGACCTCTGGCAATTCATTCCGAAGCACATGGATCTACCGCCCGATCAGCTCACGTGGCGATGCGAGCAGGCGATACGCAACTACGACCCGTGCATCTCTTGCGCCACGCATTTCTTGAAGCTCCATATTGAACGGGACTGAAGGAATCGCCATGCCGCCCGGCAAATCGGGCACGCTCATCATTGGCCTCGGCAATCAGTACCGGCGCGATGATGCAGTGGGGCTCGTCGTTGCTCGATACCTGAAGGAACAGGCACCTGAGCGTGTGCGGGTTCTGGAAGGAAGCAGCGAGGGCGCGGCACTGATGGAGTCGTGGAAGGACGCTGACGCAGTCATCCTGATCGATGCGGTTCACTCCGGCGCAGAGCCGGGGACCCTTCACCGGCTCGATGCTCACACGCAGCCCATCCCGACGGAGTTTTCCCATTGCTCCACTCACGCCTTCAGCACTGCTGAGGCCATCGAACTTGCGCGGGCGCTCGGCCAACTTCCGCCGCGGCTTGTTGTCTACGGCGTTGAAGGGAAGACCTTCGAGGCAGGCCTAGGACTCTCTCCGGAGGTTGAGGAGGCGGCGCAGAAAGTGGTGGAACGTGTGCTTGGTGACCTTCGGTGTGACCCTGACGACAGGGAATCCTAAGGCCGATCCAGATACCTCAGCATTTGGAGTCCGCAGATGCAGACGAGGTCTTCTCGCCTGACGGTGGCCTGATGAGAAAGACCGGGCTGGAGACTCCGAGCAGAACCCTGTCGGCAACACTCCCATAGGCCCACCTACTGATCCCGGAGCGCCCGTGGGTTGACATCACAATCAGGTTAACGGGATTCTTGTTGGCATAGTCCGTAATCTCATCAGCGGCTTTGCCCTTCAGCACCACTAACCGAGTTCTAAGCCCTGCACCTTCAAGCCGCTTCTGTACTCCAGCCAGGTACTCCTCACATACAGTCACGGGCCTGGCTATCTCTTGCGCTTCATGTTCCTCCCACGTCAAGCCCGCTGTGGCGGGGTAATCTGACGGGACGACTGGGGGTTCGCAAACTCGGAGCAGAACCACGTCGGCCAGTTCAGGGCCCAGTTGCTTTGCCAGCGCTTCAACATGAGGGAACACCATTTCGGCCAACGGTGAACCATCCAGTGGGACGAGCATCGTTCTGGTTGGCCATTTGTCATGAATAATCTCCTCGCGAAGCCCCGTTCGGACAAGCCAAACAGGGATCTTCGACGCACGGAGGACCTTGTCAGCGACGCTCCCAAGGGCCCAGCGTTTGATACCAGACCGGCCGTGGGTTGCCATCAGGATCAGGTCGATATTCTGCCTCAGGGCGCAGCTGAGGATTTCCTCGGCAGCGTGGCCCACCGCGAGTTCACCTTCCGCCGCCACTCCTCCACCTTTTGGTTGAATGCCCACTTTCTTCTGAAGCTCTTCTGATTCACGCCTCAAGATCCCAGCCGCCCGCTCCACGTAGGCCCGATGCAGGGGGATCAAGTCGCGTTCGTGCGGGCTGGCAACGTGCAGCAAGACCAAGTCCAACCCCAGTCTTGCGGCAAGTTCTCTTGCATAAGCAAAGACCACTTCCGCCAGCTCGGAGCCGTCCAACGGAACGAGCACCCTCTTGTACACTCGCGCACCCTCCACTGCAGATTTGGCGTCAGACCAGCTGCAATTCTCCTCGCCAGACCGTCGATGCCACAAGAAAGACAGCAACCATCGCGAGACTCAGACTAGTCAGATTCCCGAATTGCGTCAAGCACTTTGCCATGCCCACACGATGATCGTGGCCACCTGGTAGCCCTCCGTCATCCGTACGGTAGACGTTCGTGTGAGGGATGCGGCCTCCTTGATCGCCCTCGTGGCTGCGGGTAGGATGGTGTCTGGCACTCAGGCTCGCCAAGAAGCGCCAGAGTGCGATCCCCTACACGCCGGCAGGATCACACGAGAAAGGATAAGGCAATGAAGAAGATCGCTGTTCTGACTGCGCTTGCAATTCTGGCGGCCACCTGCCTGCTCTCCGCAGGCTACTGGTGGGGCAACAAGTCGGCAGCATCCCCGACCACGCAGGAGGTCAAGACCTTTCAGGCCGGGTGGGCGGCCATTCCCTGGATTGGCCCGACAATGCCCATCGATCAGGTCGTAGGCAGTACGCTGCCAAACGTGTCTGCGGTCTACTACTTCGACAATAGCACTGGCGCATGGCTCCGGTACTTCCCGGGTAGGCCCGCAGCCAGCGACCTCACGATGCTAGAGTTTGGCGAGAGCTACCTCTTCCTGTTGACTGCGCCGATCACTGTGCCCTGGCTCTCAGAGGAGCTAATCTACAGCATCCTCCCATCGATCTGTGCGCTGTCTACTGAGTGCCTGGGTACTACTGTGATGTGCGACATCATCGATGACCTCGTAGCGGGGCTGGCTCCAACAACTACGCCAGCAATTACGCCGACAACTCCGCCGACAACTGCGCCGACATCAACCGCCCCCATTGTCTTCAGGGGGACGGTGGTCGGTGCGCCGACACAGGAGTGCCCCTATCTTCATCTGGAGGGCGACTGCTGGTGGACAGTGGACGTGATGATAAGCGAGGTTGTCAAGGTGGAGCAGCTTGATGCCTTCGCGTATGAGTACGAGGAGCGAGAAATAATCACGGTGATCCTGCCAGAGGCCGGGGCTATCGGGCCGGATGTCAGCGTTGGGGACTCCGTTGAAGTGAGCGGGCAGGAGTCCATGTGGTCGTGCGGATACCTCTGCGATGCATGGGGGTTCACCGTCTGGCAGACGCTGGCTGAGGACAACTACATCCAGCGCCTGTAGCCGCTCCGCCCGTGGCGAACGCAAGGCAGTCGGCGGCCACTAGCCGCCGGTGCGAAAGACAACCACCGAGATGTTGTCGGAGCCTCCGGCTTCGTTCGCCAGGGCGATAAGTCGCTCGGCCATGCTATGAGGGGTGCCGGATTCTAGAACCCGGGCTGTCTCCGTATCGCTTACGAAGCGGTACAGGCCGTCCGAGCAGAGGAGCAGAAGGTCACCATTCTCCAGGGTGGCGGGCCCCAATACGTCGGGCTTGATGGTCTCTGCGACTCCAATGCCGCGGGTGATGACGTTCCGGAAGGGGCTGCTTTTCGCCTCTTCGTTGGTCAGTCGCCCCGCGCGGATCTCTTCTGCCGCCCAGGTGTGATCCAGGCTGATCTGGCGAAGCTGGCCTTGGTGGAACAGGTAGACGCGGCTGTCCCCAGCGTTGGCCACCCAGGCTGTGTTACCTCGGACAAGCGCCGCTGCCAGGGTGGAGGCCATTCCCTTCAGTTCCGGTCGTTCGGCGGCTTGAGCGCGGACACGCTCGTTGGCAACAGAAAACGCGCGCTGCAGTGCTGCGGCTGGGTCATCGCTCGGCGCTTTCGCCAGCTCTGTCGCGAGCGTCTCGATCGCCCCGGCGCTGGCGCTTTCTCCTCCCGCAATCCCGCCGACTCCATCCGCCACGGCCAGCAGGATCGACCCCTCGGGGAGCTCTCGCGCCAGGACACGGTCTTGGTTCGTGGGCCTCTTGAGCCCACGGTCGGTCAGGGCAGCCGCGCTTTCCGGTGTGACCATGGTCTGCGGCCTTGCCGCGTGGGCACTGCCAATCCCATCGTTTTGTACTTTTCGTCCCCGCCGTCTCAGCGATATCATCTCGAACACTTCCTTCCCGCCGTTCCTCCGCACCCCGTATTGATCGTATCACTGACGAGCGGGTCCTTGGTTGTCTCGAAGATGACTTGAACCTGACAATCTGCTGACAATGACGGACGGTCGTGCGTGAGCGGCCGCCTTGGACTCGGTCGGTCAGCAGGCCTGTTAGTCTCTCCTCTCCTATTCGAGTTCGAGCCTGTACCCGAATCCGCGAACGGTGAGAACGTAGCGAGGATTGGCCGGCTCCTCTTCCACTCTGCGCCTCAGCCGCGCGACGACCTGCGAAATACTCTCCTCCGTTACGGCACCCTCCAACTCCGGCCAGACTTCGGCGGCGATCTCCTCGTGGCTGACAACAGCGCCGGCCCGGCGGAACAGAAGGGTCAGCAGCCGATACTCTTTGGGGGTTAGCTTCACCGGCTCGCCCCGGACCCGCACCTCGTGCTTGGATGCGTCCAGCGAGATGGCCGCGCTGCGGGGCTCAAGGACGACAGTGACTGTCGGCGCACTCGTTTGAAACAGGACGCGCGAGTCGGCCAATTCCAGAGTGTCGCCGTCGTCGATGGGCGTAGGCGCCGCAACGGGGGTGCCGTTCAGGCGCGTTCCGTTCTTGCTGCCCAGATCACGGACGAGAAAGCGCTCGCCGTCCCAGGTCAGACAGGCGTGGCGGCGCGAGACCCGGGGGTTCGCCAGCGTCAGGTCGCTGTCGGCGCCGCGGCCCAGGGTCATGCTTGACCGGTCCACGCGGTGCACTTCCCGCTGGCCCGTCTGCGCGATCACCACGAGATATGCTTCGGGCGGCGAGTCCTCAACCATCAGCTCTTCTCAGAACCGGGCATCAGTGGCGATTCTACCAGATTCTTGGCCTGCTCGGGAAACTGTCTTCGTGACATCCGCTTGGAGCCACAAGGTGATAAAATGTTGACTGTTGTGGGCCCATCCTATATAAGTCGCTTATCAGGGGGCCAGCTTCAATGGGTTTGAACGATCTCTTAGTGCTGTTGCCTCCTGCCAGCTTGCTTCAGGACTAGGAAGCCAATGCCAGGTGGGTCGCCTCCAGGGTCAGGGCCTCCAGAGGTCATCTCGCACTACCGTCTGGTCGAGTTGTGCGGCAGCGGTGGCATGGGTTCTGTCTATCGAGCGATTGACCGTCGCGATGACAGCACCGTAGCGATCAAACTCCTGCACGCCCACCTTGAGACCGATGAGATGTACCGCGAGCGCTTCGAGCGGGAGGCCCACGTGGCTGCTCTCCTCCGCTCGCCTTACACCGTCCACCTTCTCGACTACGGCTTCGACGGGGGGCGCTATTTCCTTGTCA
>CAZXAF010000074.1:0-7397 GCA_964638905.1 uncultured Dehalococcoidia bacterium | reverse complement strand
CGCTATCTTCTCCCTTGCCCACACTCGCGCCTCACTGTAGGATGGGGCAGCCATGACCCTGCAGTACCGCGATAGCCGTACACACGGACGTCACAGGAGGTCCTGCCATGCCCGCTTCAGCCCGCAAGGCAACGTTCACTCTGTTAGGCCTGGCGGTCTTGGCGTTTGGCACACTCCTGGCCGCGTGCGGAACAGGACAGACGGTCCCCGCTACGTCCACCGGCGAAGTCCTTGCCGAAAGGCAAGAGATCCGCATCCGCACGCCAGGTGAGCCAACGACCCTCGACCCTCAGATCGCCGCCTTTGCCAACGACGTGACCATCATCAAGCAGCTGTTCCGAGGGCTAGTCTGGTATGACCAAGACCTGGGCGTCGTGCCAGCAGCAGCCAAGGAAGTGCCGTCCAAGGAGAACGGAGGCATCTCCGAAGATGGCCTGACCTACACGTTCAGGCTGCGGGACGACTTGGTCTGGAGCGACGGCGAACCCCTGACCGCAGCGGACTTTGAATACTCACTCAAGCGACTGTTCGACCCGCAGGTCGGCGCCCAGGGCTACTACTACGGCTTCTACACCAACATCGTGGGCTCCGAGGCCTATGCTGCCGGGCAAGGGTCAGCCGAAGAAGTGGCCGTCACCGCCATCGACGACACCACCCTGGAGATCAAGCTGACCAGAGTTCAGCCTACCCTGCTTCAGTTGCTGGCCCTGTGGCCAGCGTTTCCAATCCGCCAGGACGTGGTCGAGAAGCACGGGGAAGCTTGGATCGACGCAGGCAAGCTGATCGGTAACGGCCCCTTCGTTCTCAAGGAATGGATACACGGCGACCACATTACCGTCGAAGCCAACGCCAACTACTGGGGCGACGACAAGCCTGCTCTCCAGCGCATCGTGTTCCAGATGATCCCCGACGAGAGCGTGGCTCTCATAGCCTACCAGAACGATGAACTGGACATGACCGCTGTCCCGTCGGCCGACATTACGCGGTTTGAGCGGAACCCCGAGTTGCTGAAGTACGCCGAGTTGTTCACTCTCGCCCAGGGGTTCAACAACACCAGGGAGCCTTTCACTGACCCGCTCGTGCGCAAGGCCTTCAAGATGGCCGTCGACAGCCAGGCCTACGTCGACAGCGTGCGCCAGGGGGCGGGCCTAGCAGCGTTCAGCTGGATACCGCCTGGTGTGCCTGGCTACAACCCTGACATTGGAGCCGACTATGCCTTCGACCCGGAGGGGGCGAAGGAACTCCTGGCTCAAGCCGGCTACCCGAATAGCGAAGGATTGCCGCACATCACGATCACCATCGCCGACACCCAGACAGGCAGACTGACGGCACAGTTCTTGCAGGAGCAACTGAGGATCAACCTCGGCGTCAACATCGACATCGAGGTCCTGGAGAGTGCCACGTACCAGGATCGCTACTTGGCCAGCGAATTCCAGTTCACGCTGGGTGGGTGGGGAGCCGACTACGCGGACCCCGAGAACTGGCTGCCCCAGGTCTTCGGCACCGATGCTGGTCTGAACCAGTACAGGTACAGCAACCCCGCAGTGGACGACTTGTTCGCCCAGGCGGCGGTGGAGTTAGACAACGGCAAGCGTCTCGAGCTGTATGATCAAGCCCAGCAAATCATCATCGATGACGACATGGGCACCGCCCCGCTGTGCTACAGCATCCGCAACTGGCTAGTCAAGCCTTCGGTGACAGGAATCGTCACTACAGGTCTGGATTCCAGCCCCGGAGACTGGTTCTACACCAAGGTCCGTATCCTGGCTCACTAGAAGCTGCAGCCGGAGGGGAGGCAACGGTGTTCCTCTACACCAGCCGACGGCTCCTCGGGATGATCCCCGTCCTTTTCTTCATCGCGGTGGTCACCTTCGCCTTGATGCACGCTGTCCCCGGCGGACCCTGGGACAGAGAGAAGCCCCTGCCTCCCCAAGCACTGGCAAAGGTCGAGGCCAAGTACGGACTCGACAAACCAGTATTTGCACCCAGTTGGCGTGTCTGGGAGCCAGAATTCTGGCGCGAGCTAACCGATACCCAGTTCGCCAGCTATATCGCGGACGCCGTTCGGGGCGACTTGGGCGTGTCCTACCGTCAGCTCAACCGACCCGTCGCTGACATCCTCCTCGACGGCATACGCATCTCGGCGACTCTTGGCCTCATGGCTCTGGTGTTATCCACTTCTGCTGGGATGGTACTCGGCACCCTATCGGCCCTCAGGCAGAATTCCTGGCTCGACTATATCTGCGTAGCCTTCGTCACTTTTGGGGTCTGCGTTCCTAACTTCGTGCTTGGCCTGCTCCTCATGGTGCTCTTCACCGTTCACCTTCATTGGCTGCCTTCCTCCGGTTGGACTGATCCGACAACCTTCGTCTTCTTATCGATCCCCAGCAACTGCAAGCAGATGGTGATGCCCGTCATTGCCTTGAGCGTGTTCCCCACGGCCTACATCGCTCGCGTCGCTCGGGCAAGTCTGCTTGACGTGCTCCAGCAGGACTACGTGCGGACGGCCCGGGCCAAAGGCCTGACACAGCAGGTGATAGTCATGCGGCACATGGTGCGAAACGGCCTCATCCCTATACTCACCGTCCTAGGGCCAGTGGCAGCGTCCTTGGTCACGGGTTCGTTCATCATTGAGCATCTGTTCGCCATACCTGGCATAGGCCGCCAGTTTGTCTACAGCATCTTCGCACGGGACTACGGAGTGATCATGGGTACGACGCTGTTCTACGCGGTGGTGGTGACGGTGGCCAATCTCATCGTTGATTTGACGTACGTGCTTGTAGACCCACGGATTCGGTCCTGACAGCCATGGAAAAACGGGGACAGATCAGCGCCGAGCGAATTGCAGGAGTAGCGTTTGGGGAGACGCTACCTGTTCATCGCTCGCTGTGGATCGACGCAGCGCGGCGGTTTGCCCGCAACTGGATTGCCATGATCGGCCTGACCCTGGTTCTCGGCCTGATCGGCCTAGCCATCCTCGCCCCTGTGGTCCAGCGGCATGACTATCGAGTTCAGAACTTGGCCCACACAAGCGAGGGGCCAAGTTGGACCTACTGGTTCGGAACCGACCAACTGGGGCGCGACCAGTGGAGTCGGGTAGTCAACGGAGCGAGGATCTCCCTTTGCGTCGGCATCATGAGTCAGCTTCTCACAGCCGTCATCGGAATGGTGGTCGGCGGACTGGCTGGCCTAAACAGGTGGATGGACAACCTCCTCATGCGCTTCACGGACATCGCCTACTCATTTCCCGACCTGCTGATGATGATCCTCCTCTTGGCCGCTTTCGGCTCTGGCTTGCTCCTATTCGGCTCTGTTCCAGTCACAATGATCCTCGCCATATCCCTTGTCTGGTGGCCAACCATCGCTCGCCTAGTGCGAGGCCAGATGCTCTCCCTTCAACAGCGTGACTTCACGCTGGCAGCCAGGGCGACGGGTGCCAGCCAGTGGCAAATCGTCTGGACCCATCTTCTCCCCAATACGTTAGGGCCGGTTATCGTGACCATCACCTTCGGCATTCCCCGAGCCATCTTCGCAGAGGCAGCGCTATCCTTCATCGGGCTGGGCATCCCTCCGCCCAGCCCAAGCTGGGGCACACTCGTCAATGATGGCTTCAGGTTCATCTCTGCCGCCCCTCACTTAGTCGTCACCTCAACGCTGGCCATCGCCGTCACCATGATGAGCTTCACCTTTATTGGCGATGGCCTGCGCGATGCCTTCGATCCCTGGGCTCGGTAGGGAATCGACAGCCGAAGCTCATGCGGTTGGCCCAGGTGTGTGCCGATGCGACAGCTGATGCTACCTCTTCCCCGTGTCTACGATTGACACCTTCGCGTCTTTCGTTCCAGCAGATCGGAGAGAGCATCAAAAAGCATGTCCGGAACACGCTCGCAGTTCAGCAGCACTGTCGCGCCCGGCAGGTCGAGCCTTATCCGACCCTTTACGTCCCTGGCCACCTGCGTTATTGCCCTGTAGGGCACGGTCAGGTCACCGAAGGGCGCACATATCTGTACTGTGTCCGCCGTGGCCAAGACCCGAACGGGAATGGACGGACTGACCGTCAGTAGCGCTCCCACCCGCAACGGTAGTCTCGGTTTGGGGCCTTCACTCATCGGTGCCGAACGCTTCTCCAAGCCCTGTTTCTCCGGATGACCTCGGCGCAGGCGATGACAACGCCGCCTAAGACCAGCAAATCTCCCACGCTATAGACCCGGGCTATCGGGCTACGTGGAGGGAAAACGATAACGTCTGATAGAAACCAGAGCCTCGCGTCACCTGACGCCATCAATACTCCCTTTGAGCCTGGCACGGGTTCTCCTACCTGCACGCTTTCGATGCGATCTAGCAGATTCACGCTGGCGACTTCCTCGGGACTGATCGGCATCAGCCCCCCATTGAAACCAATAACCAGGAGATTAAGGAGAAAGCCGACCGCCATCAACCGAACACCCCACAAGTGCCAGTTGCGAACCGCGAATACCAGCAGGATGGCAAAGGTCAAGGGGATCAATACGCGGCGGATGAGTCCTAGAGTGGCCTCTGTTCCCGCGAAGTAGACGGCCCAGATCTGGACGAGAAGGGCTGCGACTCCCAGCCAACTCCAGCGGAATCCCTGTAGTCCCGCTGGAAACCGGGCAGTAGGTGTCGCAGCCACTTCTCAGTCCTCGAGGAGGGGGTATGGTCCCTTTGCTGTCGTGAGCTACGGGAATATCCAGGGAGCCGTCCCCGCGAAAGCAACGGCCGCGAGGATGATAGCCGTCCCAATGACCACGACCAACGTGCTGCGGAACCTAGACATGAGGCTACCTCCTGTAGTGATACTCCTCGGGCACACTCGATTGCCCTGGAGGAAGCTAACGGGTAGCCTCTCACGTACTTCTCGCGGCATTCCGCGGAAAAAGCTCTCTCCGCTGGCAGGCAACTGAGTAGCTCAGTGGCAGTACGATTAGCGCGAAGTGGCTAGCGAGGTGGACAATCGGTTGTACAGGTCGGTCAACGATGTCGCTGGCTCTTCTCCTAGTTGCTCGCGGACGGTGTGCTCGTACCGTCGATAGCAGCGCGCCGCCATCTCCAGTTGGCCAGCGTCCCTGTACGTCTCGATCAGTTGGTACCACAGGGACTCGTTGAGTGAGTCTAGACCGATAGCCTTATCATAGAGGGAAACCGCCTCCAAATAGCTGTTTCGTTGGCATTCGTACCTTGCTAGGCGTGCAAGGGATCGGATGTACATGTCTTCGAAGTATCGGCGCCCCGCTTCAAGCCAGTCAGAGTAGAAATCAATCCCCAAGGACCCGCGGTAAAGGTCTATCGCCCGGCGAAGGCTACGAGCCGAGCGAGTCGACCCTTGCTGGGCCTGTTCGGCCTTTCGCACTAGGCTCTCGAACTCGACGGCGTCGCACCAGAAGCGCCCGCGAGGATTCAACACGTACCGGCCAGTCTGTTCGATCACGCACTGCGTATAGACCGCTCGCCGTAGCCGGTATAGCGTCGAGTGGAAGCTGCTGTTGCACTTGTCGCGGGGCAGGTCAGGCCAAAGAGCCGCTAGAATCTCCTCCTTGCGGGCGGGTTCGCCGTGCCGTAGCAGGAACAGGAACATCTCCTTGCTCTTGTCGCTCTGCCACTCGAAGTCGAGGACCCGTCGTCCCCCGACGAAGACTTCCATCGGCCCGAGAACGAAGAGCTCTACCGAGGGGAATCTTCCCGCCTTCGAGCGCGTGGCCTGAGGTCTTTCTTGCCTGGATTGATGGTGCGATGCGATCTTTTCCAGGAGAGTACCGTAGAACCCGCCACCGATCTTCTTAGAAGCCGCGTACTGTATCATCTCGGGCGTAGTCAGTGCTCGCTCCAGCAGGAAATGGTCATATCCTAGCTGTTCCGAAAGGCGCGCCGCCTCTTCCAGGGCACGCATGGCCCTGGATCGCTCCCGTCTGGAGGAGAACAAGGTTTCGCTAAGATGATACAGGGCGATGGCTTCCTCGCGCTTCGCATGGCACTTCGACAACAGGTCAGCGGCCTGGTTGAGGTGTGCGACTGCCTCCGGGCCGCCACCGCGCTGCCGTAATAGCAGACCCAGACTGATCTCCGCGATCCCGAGTTCATATGAACTCTCCCGCTCCTTCGCATCGGCGGCGGCCTGGCAGATCAGAATCTCGCCCTTGTCCAAGTCGCCACGGAGTCGATGCGTATCGCCAAGCGACGTCAGCACAAGGGTACATAGAGTAATGTCTCCAAGGTCTCCGGCAAGATCGAAGACCTGATTGTATCGTTCGATGGCCACGTCGTAGATGCCGCGGTCCCGTTCGATGTCGGCGATAGAGGTGAGGGCATAGGCTTCCGCACGCACATTTCCACTGCGCCGCGCCCTGTCCACGGTGTCATGAAAGAGCGCCAGTGCCTTCTCGGCGTCTCCCTGGTTGTAGTAGAGCATTCCTAGATTGTTCAAGACGTTCGCCAGTTCTTTGTGATTGCCCAGCCGCTGCCATGCCCGCCGGGCCTTCTCAAGGTGAACCTCAGCGTCAGACAGCTGCCCCAGTAGCCCAAGTGCTGCGCCTGCACATTCATGGGCGAAAGCTGCGTTCGCCACATCGCCCGCGGCCTCGTAAATGTCGAGAACGGCCTTGAATTCGTCCAAGGCAGGCAGGAAAGACCCTTGGATAGAATAGATTATGCCCAGTTGCTTGCGCGCCTCGGCTACGGACTTGATCGGCCCATTCGCGCTCGTCAGCAGGGCAAGAGCGTGTCGGCAGGATTCCGCAGCCTCCCCGTGTTCGCCTTTGAGGCGCAGCGCCATTCCCCGCACGGTGTAGGCCTCGGCCAAAGAGACCACCTCTCCCCGCTCCTGAAAGGCCGGAATGGCTGTCGCAACCACCTCCAGTGCCTTGTCCGCCTGTGCCAGCTGCTGCAGGATTCGCGCCCGCCACAGGACGAGATTCGGATACCTCGACAGATTTGGAGCGGGGAATGTCTCAAGCCACCCGGCTATCGTCTGCCACTTTCCCTCTGCAAACGCTTGGGGTGCTGCCTGCTCTACGATGGACGCCACCTGATCCCACAGCCCAGCCTCGGCGAAGTGTCGGATGGCTTCTCCCCACTTCCCTTTCGCTTCGAACAACTGCCCCGCTCTGACGCTTGTGATCCTGAAATGGTCTGGCTCCTCACGCCTGAATTTTGAGACAAGGAATTCCCGGAATAGGGGATGAAACCGCCAACGCATGTCCCTGCGATCGATGGAGGTGAGGAACAGGTTGCGTGCCTCTATATCGCGAAGGATGCACTGAGAGTCGCTTCTACTGACGAGGGCATTACAGATCTCTACGTCGATCTCGCTCAGAACGCTAGTGACAATCAGGAACTCTTGGAGTTGCCTATCCAACCCATCGAAGACTTCAGCGGCCAGGTAC
>CAZXAF010000073.1:0-7445 GCA_964638905.1 uncultured Dehalococcoidia bacterium | reverse complement strand
TGCCGATGATCCTGGGGCCCGACCGCGCCAAGCTCAGCAAGCGCCACGGCGACACCTCCATCCTCCAGTACCGCGAGAAGGGCTTCCTGGCCCACGCCCTGTTCAACTTCCTGGGCCTTCTGGGCTGGTCGCTGGACGACAAGACGGAGATCATATCGCGGCAGGACTTCATCCGCCACTTCAGCCTGGAGCGCATCGTCAAGAGCGCGGCCATCTTCAACGTGGACAAGATCACCTGGATGAACGGCGTCTACATCCGCGAGCTGGCGCCGGACGAGCTGAGCGATCACCTGCTCCCCTTCCTGGAGGAGCATCTGCCCGCCGACATCCCCAGGCCCATCGACCGGCCCCGTCTCCAGCGCATCGTCCCCCTCATCCAGGAGCGCATCAAGCGGCTGGACGAAGCGGCCGACCTGACCGACTTCTTCTTCCGTGAGGGCGAGCTCACCTACCCCATCGAGGACCTGCTGGGCAAGCGGTTCGCCGACCAGCCGCAGCAGGCCGCCGAGGCCCTGGCGACCGTCCGCGAGCGCATCGCTGCCCTCGACCGCTGGGACGAGGAGGCCCTGGAAGGCGTCATCCGTCCCCTGGCCGGGGAGCTAGGGCTGAAGACGGGCGAGCTGTTCGGGGCCATCCGGGTGGCGGTGACCGGTCGCACGGCGGCGCCGCCGCTGTTCGAGACGATGGCCGTGCTCGGCCGCGAGCGCTGTCTGGAGCGCGTAGGGACAGCCATCGCGCGGCTAGAGAGCGCCTCCGCCGCTTAGAATTGCCCTGCCCGCCGTCCTTCTGCTAAGATCGCCTTGGCTTGGGGGATCGTCTAGTGGTAGGACAGCGGACTCTGGATCCGTATGCGGGGGTTCGAATCCTCCTCCCCCAGCCAACGTCTGATATAATTGCAGTACGGCGCATTCGTCTAGCGGCCTAGGACACCGCCCTCTCAAGGCGGAGATCGGGGGTTCGAATCCCCCATGCGCTACCAACGCAATAGGGCCCGGTCGGCGCAGGCTGGCCGGGTCTGCTATTTCCGCTAGAAACGCCCACCTACCGCGCTTTGTCGCCGTGTCTTGTGCGTCTTATACTTGGGAGTATAGAGAGAGCTAGCGTCCAGAAATTCGGGTCGCGGCGAAGCAGAAGGCGGGGCAACGGCGCTCCTTGGGCCTAGCCAATCGAGAATGGCTTGTCCGGCCGCCGTATCCCGCCCTCGACCCGTGCGTTAAGAATAGTGGTCAGCACGGGTATGAGTGTACAAGTCCTATCGCTGATGGCCTGGGAGAGGAGTATAGGACGACGGCCCGAGAGCGCACCGACCAGAGCGCCCAGGTCCGGCGGGAACAGGAGCTGGTTCGCAGGGCCCAGGACTTCGACGAGGAGGCCCTGGAGGGGCTGTATCAACTCTTCTACCCGAAGCTATACAACTATGCCTATCTTCAATTCGGCAATGTTCATCAGGCCGAGGACGTGGCCTCGGAGGTGCTCCTGCGGGTGCTGGAGTCCCTCAAGGACTACCGCTCCCGGGGAGCGCCGCTGGCCGCCTGGGTGTTTCGTATCGCCCGCAACTATCTTATCGACATCAAGCGCCGTCGCCAGCGGCGGCCCCAGGTCGAGCTCTACGAGGGCATACCCGATGCTCATGACGGCCCTCAGACCATCGCCGAGCGATCCATCACTCGGGACGAGCTGCGCTCGGCTCTGACCAAGCTAACGGAGGAGCAACGACAGGTGATCATCCTGAAATTCGTGGAGGGCATGGACAACACCAGCGCCGGCCGCGTCCTGGGCCGAAGCCAGGGAGCAGTGAAGTCGCTCCAGCATCGCGCCCTGGTCTCACTGAGAAAGATACTGTCATCAGAGGAGGTAGAATAGGGTGAGGCGCGACTTCAAGACCATCCTCGATGAGTGCCTGAAAGAGCTGGAGGCAGGCCAGCCGCTGGACGCCGTCCTGGCCCGCTATCCGGAACATGCCGACGAGCTGCGTCCTCTTCTTCTGACGGCCCAGAACGTGAAGGCGACGCCCATGGCTCGCCCCCGCATGCACGTCCAGCAGGCGGCCTGGCAGCGCTTCCTGGGCGAGGCCACTGCCCTGCGACGGTCTCGCGAGCGACGGCCGCTGGTCGCCCTCTGGCAGCCGCTGGCTGTCGCTGCCTCGCTCATACTCATGCTCTTCATGGGCGGCGGCGCCACTGTCTATGCTGCCGCCGGCAGCCTACCCGATAGCCCACTCTATCCCATTAAGCTGGCTACCGAGGAAGCCCGGCTGTGGTTCGTCTTCGACGAGGACGATCAGGCGGGCATGCTTCTCGATCAGTCGGAAACCCGAATGATCGAAATCCGCAAGCTGGTGCAGCAGGGCAAACCGGTGGAGGGCAACGTCCTTTCCGCCATGCGAGGGCGGATGACGCGAGCAACGGACATCATCAATAAGGCAGACGCCCCAGTGGACCTGGTGGCGCGGGCCAACGAGCTGTCCGCCCGCCAGGAGGAGATGCTCATCGTCATCGGCGAGAACGTGGCGGCGGGCGATAGGGATGACTACGGCAAGGCTCTGACTGTAGTCCACAAGGTGCGCATCGAGCTGAAAGGCCTATCCGAACCAGGGCCCCAGATCGACCTGGAGACGCTGGCGCAAGGGATCGGCAGCTTCACCGGCCTGGTAGAGCAGCGCGAGGATGGCGCCTGGATCATCAGCGGCACCAAGATACTGGTGGACGAAGCAACCATCGTCGAGGGCGACACCGGTGAGGCCCTGGGGAAGGTCGCTCAGGTTACCATCATCAGCGGGCTGGACGCTCCGCGAGCGCTGGACATTTCTCTCCTCGGCAGCGAGGAGCTGGCAGAGACGGCCGATATCAGCGGCGTCATCGAAAAGGTCGAAGGGAGCAAGATCCAGCTGGCCGGACGCACCTTCAAGCTCGATGCTTCTACCATCATCGATACCGGCGCCTTCCGGATGGGGGCCGGCGTACGCGCCCGCGTGGAGGCTATGCTCCAAGGAGAGGACCTGGTAGCCAAGCGGATCGTCCTCCTCCCCGAAGGTGCGACTGAGACAGTGACCGTGGAAGGTGTCTTCCAGGAGCAGACCGACGGAGGCTGGCGCATCAGCGGCATCGACATCGACTTCGCCCCCGAGAGCCCTGCCCTGATCACCCCACCCTCAGGCACGCTGGTGAAGGTGAGCGGCAGCCAGAAGGACGGGGCCATCTTAGTGACCACGGCGGAATCCATCCGCTCGCCGGAGGAGTCGGGCCTTGTCAAGCTGGAGGGCGTGATCGACCAACTGGATGACGAGCAGTGGCAGATAGGCCCGGCATCCTTCCACACCACCGCCGCCACCAGGATCAGCGGACAGCTCATCTCCGGAGCCCGAGCGGTGGTCTGGGGCCTGCCCAGCGAGAACGACACCCTCGACGCCCTCTACCTCGACGTTCTGGACACCGAATCGCTGCTCGCCCCTTAGGCGCCCGTCCTGTTCCCCGAGCCGCTAGCCTGTACTATCCCCAGGTAACGGCGACGCCAGGCCGCTGGAGGCGAGACCCTTCGCTGCGCTCGGGGTGACAACGCCGTCCACCGTCATTCTGAGCGAAGCGAAGAATCTAGCGAAGCGAAATCCTCACCCGCAGGCGTCCTCAACAGCGCACGCATTTCTCACCGCCGTTTGGCGTCCACTAACAGCCTCTCGGCCGGCGCTGAGCCGCCCGATTGCTGGCCGACAGGCGATGCCCTAAAATAGGGCGATGGGTGCCCCCGTCGTCTAGAGGCCTAGGACGCGGCCCTTTCAAGGCCGAAATCAGGGGTTCGAATCCCCTCGGGGGCACCAGTCCTCTTCGGGTTCTCCACACTCGCCTGACATGCGTCGAGCCTGGGAAAGGAGGCCTGGAGCCGATGAAAAGGGGTACTCTCCTCTACTGGGTCGCGGTGTCGGCCCTGCTGGTCTTCCTGCTGCAGGTGTTCTCCGGCTTCGTCCTGTGGTTGGCCATCCCCGGCGGCGACGGCTATCGCGGCGGGCGGGGCGCTGACCAGCCAGCGGGGCAGCAGGAGTTCCTGGCGATCACTAGAGGCGACTGGATCGACATTCACCAATGGGCAGCGGTAGCCCTGCTGGTGATCATCGGCGTCCACTTGTTCCTCCAGTGGCGCTGGATCGTCAGCGTGACCAAGAAGATGTTCGTAGGCGAATAGAAGCCAGGGCGAGCGCGAGCGCTGACCTCGAACCTGCCCCCTCCCTTGTGACCAACGTGCCCACCGGCTATAATCGCCGCGCACTTCCCTGAGACTGTTGGAAGTGTGGATGCTCCGCCGTCGCTACACCGCTCAGGAAGCCCTCCAGATAGGGCTGTGAATGTGGTGGTATCCCTGGAGAAGCCGGATAAGGAACTGATGGCCAAGAGCCCGAGCTGTCTGAAGGTACCCAAGTCGAAGAGGGAGGAAAGAAATGGAACCTAAGGAGATCCAGGCAATTGATACTATGTGCCGGCCGTACTATTGCAGACCGGATCTCGCCAGCTCTTTCTTTGAGCACTATGAGTTCAAGATCATGGCCAGGACTACATTTGCTGGCGTGATGCGCCGACTGGGACTCAAGGAGGGAGAGGAGTGGAAGGTCTTAGCCGGACTGGGCAAGTCCTCAGCAAAAGAGATGGTGGCAGAAATGAACGAAATTGGGGTGGAGTTTGTCTTCATGGACCAAATGGTCATGTGGTCCCGGCGAGAGTCTAGGCTCCTGAGCCACATACCCACTGAAACGATTGCCGGAATAATTGAAGAGTCCAATGGTAGGGTAATAGGAGGTGCTGGCTACAATCCGTTCCGGATCAAGGAAAGCCTTGAAGAGATAGAGAGAGCGGTTAAAGACTATGGGTTTAAGTACGTATGGGCGCACCCTATCACTTGGGGTTTACCACCAAATGACAAGAAAATGTACCCTCTTTATGCCAAGTGCCTTGAATTGAGAATACCGGTTTGCTACCAGTCTGGGCACTCAGCGGAGCCCCTTCCCAGCGAGCCGGGTCATCCCATGTACGCCGATGAGGTTGCTTTGGATTTCCCCGAGCTTACGCTCGTCCTCACCCACACTGGCTGGCCCTGGGTGGACGAATGGTTGTCCATGCTTTGGAGACACCCCAATGTCTATGGCAATATTGGTGCCTACTATCCACGGGATCTTGATCCGGCTCAAGTCCGCTTTATGGACGGGAGAGGCCGAGGCAAGGTTATGTGGGCTACTAATGGATTGGGACTCACCCGCTGTAAGAAGGAATTCCTGGAGTTACCCATCAGTGATGAAACCAAGAGCAAAGTCCTTCGGGAGAACGCCATCAAAGTGTTCAAGCTATGACCGGTTCTGACCGCGTTTTCCTCTGCTATGATGGGAAGAAGCCTCCTTCCGCACCCTCTATGAGCCTTTGCGACGCGACTCCCGCCGCGAGTGGGTAGCCGACTTCGCCCCCGACTTCTTCCACAGCGGCGAGGCCGACGAGGGTAAGAACGCCTTCGTCCAGCGGCTGCCGGCAGGCGTCACTGAGCGACGGGCTGAGCGGCCTTGAGCTCCTGGAAGCGCTCGGGATCTGCCAGCGCGTCGGCCAGAAACGGGGGCAGAACGAAGCTGGCGAAATGCATCTGGGGGCTATAGTAGCGGCAAGAGATGCCCCTCGCTTCCAGCCTGTGGCTAACGGTGGCCTCATCCAGGGCCAGGGGGTCACTGCCCGCGGAGGCGATGGTGAAGCTCCACAGGACGCCGGGATAAGAGGGCACAGGGGCGAGGCAAACACGCACCAGGGGGAAGACGGCCTTCAGATTGGCGTAGACCCTCAATAGCTCACCCGTGAGGAGGAGAGGAGAGCTGCTCTGGGTTACCACCAGCCCCTCCTCCTTCAGTATGCGGCGCACGGCCTGATAGAACTCGCTGGTGAACAAGCGCAGGCTGACGCCAGAGGGGAAGGGATCGGTCAGATCGACGATGACAGCGTCGAAGGGCTCCTGCGCCTCCTCCACGAACTGATAACCGTCGGCGAACAGCAGGCGAAGGCGAGGATCATCGAACGCTCCGCCCGACACCTGAGGGAGATAGCGGCGGCAGGCCTCGACCACCGCCCGATCGAGCTCCACATGGACTACCTCCCTGAGCTGATGCTCCAGGGCACGGCGCAGACAGCCGCCGTCGCCGCCGCCGATGATCAGCACCCGCCCCGGCTGGGCCAGTGAGATGAGGGCAGGGTGCACCATCATCTCGTGGTAGATGAACTCATCCGTCTGCGTGGTCTGAAGGGCATTATCGAGGATGAGAGCCCTGCCGAAGGGGACGGTGTCTAGCACACGGATGCTTTGATAGTCTGAGCGGCCTTCATATAGCACGCGCCGCACGTGGATGCGCTGCTCCAGACCGACGCGTTCTCGCTCGCCGAACCAGTCTTCGCTATTATTCGGTGCAAGAGGCAATGCCCCGCACTACCTCCATGACCTGAACCCGCCGGGCCTCGAAGTGGGCGCGCAAGACGGGGATGGCCACTGTCGGGTCGGCGCCATCGCCGCAGGTGAAGACGTCAACCGCCGCGTAGTCATACTCGGGCCAGGTGTGGATGGTGATGTGAGATTCCGCTAACACGGCCACACCGGTGACACCCTCCGGACTATAGTGATAGACTTGGACGTCTTTTATCGTTGCAGCGCATGCTGCCGCCGCATCGCGCAGAGCTGCTTCCACCGTCGCGGCAGAGTTGAAGTTCTTACCACCCCACAGCTCCAAGATTAGGTGCCTACCCAAGCCCTTCAACGGATTCTCACCTCCCCCCTCCGAACTGACCTGCGCCTCTCAGCACAAACACCACCCCGGGCGAAGCCATCCCTGCGACTTCATTCCTGGAAAGTGGTGCTTAAGGCCTCTGGGCCAGGCCCAACCGAGTCAGACGACTCCATACAATACCACATAATTCATAGGGAATCCATAAAGGAGCAGGACTTTTTTGCCTTGTCCTTCGAGCCGGCCGAGGGGCCAAGTCCACCTGAGCCCTGGGCGCGGATGGCCTGTCCTCTATCTTGATGGTAAAGAGTCCTTCTGCTAGACTCCCACAGCGAAGGGAGAGTCTGAAAAATGCAACTAGTATGGCTTGTGCCCGCTGCCGGGTTTGCGGGGGTCGCCTTCGCCCTCTGGCTGGCCTGGGACGTACTGCGGCGCGACACGGGCACCGATGCAATGCGCGACGTCGCTTCCATGATCTTCGAAGGTGCTATGGCCTTTCTGAAGCGCCAATACCGAACCATAGCCATCCTGGCGGTCGTGACCGGTGTCCTCATCGCCGTTATCGTCGGCGCCGTCTCGGAAGGCGTGAAGGACATCGTCCGCAGCGATACAGGACAGGTCGAATATGGGGCGAAGGTCATCGACCACTGGAAGGAAGGCCTCCTCACGGGCATTGCCTTCCTGGTGGGGGCAGGCGCCTCGGCGCTGTCCG
>CAZXAF010000072.1:0-7559 GCA_964638905.1 uncultured Dehalococcoidia bacterium | reverse complement strand
GTGGGCACCCCCGAGCCGGGGGGTCTCTTGTGGGACGAGGTGGTGGGTCTGCTGGCGGCGGTGGCCGCCGAAAAGCGAATCGTCGGCTTCGACGTGACGGAGCTGGCCCCCCGCCTGGGCCCATTCGCCAACGCTCAGTTGGCGGCCAGGCTGGCCTATCGGCTCATCGGCCTGGCGGTAGCTGGCCCCGAACGGCCTTGATCTGATCCAGGTGCTCGCGGCCGTGGTCGGCCAGGAGCTGGGCGTACTGGGCTATGCTTATGACGCCGGGCCCGCCCTCCCCGGGGCGCATGCCGGCCAATGGTCCTTCAGGACGGCCCGTGCGCTGCCACTGCTCCTCGCCGAGGCTCTCCAGCAGATAAGCCACGCCGCCTGAGAAGGCGCGGAGGGCGGTAAGCACCTGGGGCATCCTCTCGTTCTGGTAGTTGCGCTCGCCGGCCATGGCCTCCTGGTCGTACGAGGGCAGGAAGGGCTCGTCCTCGTCGAGCATGCGGCGGATGCGCTCGCCGCCGATCTCCGAGAAGTCGCGCAGGTGGCAGCAGACCTCCGTGATCGACCATTCGCCCGGCGCTGGGCACCAGCGAACGGCGTCTTCAGAGAGGCCCTCCGCCAGCTCCTCTACCTGGCTCGGCAGGGCCCGCAGAGCATCAATGATCTGTTGGCGGTTCATGGCTCATCCTCCCTGCGAATCCGTGCTGGCCTCGTGCGCCCGCAGCCGCTCTTCCACCTGCCGGCGGCTGGGGATGCCCGCTGTGCCCGGCGCCTCCACCGCGATGCTGGCGGCGGCGGCGGCGAACAGGGCCGCCTGCCAGGCGTCGTCCGTTTCCAGGTAGCGGCTGAGGAAGGCGGCGGCGAAAACGTCGCCGGCTCCGGTGGGGTCGATCTCATCCGTCGGCATCGCCGGCACCTGTCGCCAGCGTCCCTCGCTCCACAGGCGGGCCCCCCTGGCTCCGCGCGTGAGCAACAGGAGGGGCACCTGGGCGGCCCAGCGAGCCAACGCTTCCTCCGCCTCCGTGGGCAGCAGGTCCTCGTCGGATACGAACAGCGCTTGGCTGCGCTCGAGGAGGATGCGCGGACGCCAGCGGCTGGGCGACCCTTGCTCCACGCGACCGTCGGGGAGGACGGTGCGCAGCCATCCCTGGGGACAGATGGCCAGCAGGGAGCGGGGGAAGCAGCGGGCTATCTCTTCCTCCACCTCGCCTATCAGCGGCCCCAGCAGAGCGATCTTGGCCTCCCGGAGCTCCTGGGGTACGTCGCTGGCGGCGATCGGTCCTGCTTTGGCCCAGACGTATTGAAGGCGTCCCTCAGGGCCGTAGACGTTCTCGAAGACGGTGGACTCCTTCGATGGGAGCAAGCGGACATCGATCTCGGGCAAGAGGAGCGGTAGGTCCAGATCGCTGGCGGCGCTGGTAAGGACAGCCGTGCGCAGGCCCAGCCTGCTGGCGGTGAGGGAGGCGTAGGCGGCACAACCGCCCAGGCGCCAGCCTTCGGCCACCTTGTCCCTAGCCAGGTGGCCGATGACCAGGAAATCGGGTGCCCCCATCGGCCTTCCTAGGGCGAGCGGCGCTTGAGGGAGATGGCAACCTTGCGGGTCTCTCCGTCGCCAAGGCTGAAGCTGGTGACCTGGGCGTCTTCGGCCAGGGCCAGGTGGACGATGCGCCTCTCGTTGGCGGGCATCGGCTCCAGGGTGATGGTGCGACCGGTGCCCTTGACCTTTTCGGCCAGGCGGAGGGCCAGACCCTTCAGGTTGTCCTCGCGGCGGCGCCTGTAGCCCTCGACGTCCACAGTGACCAGCGCCTTCGATTTGAGCTGGCGGCTCACCATGTGATTCACCATGTACTGAAGGGAGGCCAGGGTGGAGCCGCGTCGGCCGATGAGGATGCCCAGGTCTTCGCCGGTTACGTCCAGGACGGCGCTTGCCCTTCCCACTCCATCGCCGGGGGTCTCGGGCAGGCGGGTTGTCACTTCGGCGTCGATGCCCGTGAGCTCCAGCAGACGCTGCAAGAACTCGATGGCCATCTTGATCGTGGGGCTGTCCAGGCCGACCTTCTCTGTGGTGCTCGGCTTTACCAGGACGCGGGCATTCTCACCGCCGAGGCCAAACAGACCGGTGCGTCCGGCCGTGATAATCTCTATCTCAACCTGGGACCGGTCGAGCTGCAGTTGCTCCAGGGCGGAGGCTATGGCTTCATCAACGGTTTTTCCGCTTGCCTCTACTTCTTGCATGTCGCGACCTCTTCTTGCGCTTACTCTCCGTAGGCAAAGCGTCCTCGATAGACTGCTCTGCCGACTCTTCATCTTCTGGTGGCGGCTGCGCCCGACGGCTGGCCTGTTGGCCGGCCGGGGCAGCGGACGGCGGCAGGATGACGGTGCGCCAGTTGATCTGGCGCGGGCCGTATACGAAGGAGTACATGATAACGCCCACTATGTTGCTCATAGCCCAGTACACGCCCAGGCCGCTGGGCACCTGGAGGGTAAAGAAGGCGAACATGAGCGGCATCATCCAGAGCATCATCTGGTTGGTGGATTGGGTGCGAGGGTCGGTGGTCGGTGGGGTGGCCAGCCGCTGCTGAACGTAGGTGGAGGCGAACACGATGAGGGCCAGGATCCAGGTTGTGTCCGGCTGGCCCAGGTCCATCCAGAGGAAGTGGTTCTCCAGGGGCAGCGCCTTCTCGATGTAGCTCCAGGGGTAGAGCCGCTGCGATAGGTCTAGAAAGCTCTCGGGCGTTCCACCGACTGTGATCCTCAGGGCTCGATAGAGGGCGATCCAGATGGGGAACTGGACAAGCATGGGCAGGAGGCAGCCTAAGGGGTTCACTCCCGCCTCGCGGTAGAACTTCATCGTCTCTTCCTGGCGACGCTTGGGGTCCTTGTACTTCTTCTGGAGTTCCTGGATTTTGGGCTGAAGCGCGGACAGCGCGCGCGAGGAGCGGATCTGGCGCATGGTAAGGGGCATGGTGAGCAGGCGCATCACCAGGGTGAAGATAATGATGGCCACCCCGAAGTTGCCCAGGACCAGGTTGTTGAGGACGATCAGGGCATTGGTTATGGGGTTGACGAAGATCAGATTCCACAGAAGCACGCCCCAGTCACCTCACTCGGTTAGCTCTAACAGGGCGGTCTTGCCGTCCTTGTCCACTGTGAACAGATCGCCGCCCTGGGCGCTGATGTAGGCCATCGCTTCCTGGCCCAACGGGTCGGACAGGATAGTATTGTCCAGCTCGATCGGGCCCCAGACCGCCTGCCCATCCTGGGGATTCAGCCCGAACAGGCTGCCCTGGCGGTTGACGATGAGCAGCACGTCGTCGAGGAGGAGGGGCGCCGCCCGCACGGGCTCTCCTGCATCGAAAGGCTCCTCCCACTTGGGCGTGCCGTCCTTCACGTCCAGAGCGTAGACCTTTCCATCCAGGGAGCCGGCGTAGACGGTGTCCTCCAAGACCAGCGGGCGCGTCCAGAACCAGTTGCCGGCCTTGAAGACCCACTTCTCTTCGCCGCTGGCGGCATCAAGGGCGCGGAGCCTGCGGTCCAGCCCGCCCACCAAGAGGGTTTCGTCGACGAGGACGGGCGTGGAGACCAGGCCACCGTCGGCCTTGAAGCGCCATATCTCTTCGCCGCTGGCAGCATCCAGGGCGTAGGCCTTCTTGTCCATGGACGCCACGTAGACGACGCCATCGGCCAGCAGGGGGGCGGTCCAGATGGCATCTCCGGTCTTGAACTGCCACTGTAAGGCGCCGGTTTCAGCGTCGAGAGCATACAGCTTGCCGTCGTCCGAGCCCACGTAGACCACGCCGTCCTCAACGACGGCGCTGCCTACGATCGGGCCGCCGGTCTCTCTCTCCCAGGAGATGTCGCCGGTGGCCAGGTCCAGGGCATAGAACCAGCCGTCGTAGGCACCGAAGTAGACTATGCCGTCGGCCACCAGCGGCGTGCTGTAGAGGGCCAAGGGCTCGATCCCGCCGCCGTTGAGGTGCTTCTGGTCCTTGGGGGGGAAGCGCCAGATCACCCTGCCGCTTGAATCCGCGATGTCGATGGTGGCCAGCTCTCCTCGACCGATGCTGGCCACCAGCCGGTCGTCTGCCAGCGTTGGCCCTGCCCAGCCCTCGGGCCGGGCGATGCGGGTGCACGCTGTAGCAAGAAAGAGGGTCGCCAGCACAAGCAGCAGGAAAAAGGGCGACCCTAAGAGTCTTCCGGTCCGAATTGTACTCCTCCTGGCAGAGGCGGTGTTCGAGAGCTCGCCCTGGCTCGCCTGGTCGATGGGCTTAGGGAACGGGATCGTAGCCGCCGGCGCTGAAGGGATGGCAGCGAAGAATACGCCGCAGGGCGAGCCATCCGCCCCTTAGCAGACCGTAGCGCTGGACGGCCTCGTGGCCATACTGGGAGCAGGTGGGGAGGTAGCGACAGGAAGGCGGCATCGTCGGGGAGATGTGCCGCTGGTAGAAACCGATGGCTGTCAGGACTGCTTTTCTCATCGTTCCTCCCCTGCCTGCTGTCAGGCAGGGTTTACCCCGTCCAAAAGGCGAGCGCGAGATAGTAGGTTGACTATCGCCTCTTGTAACTCGTCATAGCTTACCCCGGCAGCCAGAGGTCGTGCCACAAAGATCAGGTCCCATCCCGGCTGGACGGTCTGGGCCCGCAGCCCTTCCCTCAGTCTTCGCTTGAGCCGATTTCGCACTACGGCTTTGCCCACGCGCTTGCTGACAACGAATCCGCAGCGGTGGTGAGGCAAGTCGTTGGGCAATGCACGCAACACCAGCAGTTGGTTGGCCCAAGCGCGACCCTTCTGATAGACACTAACGAAATCCTTCCGTGCCCTCAGCCGTTCCCTCTTATCCATATGTCCGCAGCTTATGGCGGTAGGCCAAAGCTAGACAGCGAGACGCATACGCCCCCTGAGCCGTCGGCGCTTGATTACTAGGCGACCGCCGCGGGTACTCATGCGAGCACGGAAGCCGTGCTTGCGCTTTCGAGGGATTCGTTTCGGCTGATAGGTTCGCTTGGGCACAAATCTCTCCGCTGCCTTAGGCTGCCGTCATTATACTTCAGTGCTCGCGATAGGGTCAATTGAA
This sequence comes from uncultured Dehalococcoidia bacterium, assembly GCA_964638905.1. Classification (GTDB taxonomy): domain Bacteria; phylum Chloroflexota; class Dehalococcoidia; order SM23-28-2; family SM23-28-2; genus SM23-28-2. Next base: position 2,493 of record CAZXAF010000072.1, on the reverse strand, counting down.
TTTGTCTCAAAACAGGGAGGTCGTCTACGACGCCGAGATGGGGAGGAGGGTGGGGTGGCTGGCGCCGCCGTAGAGAAAGCGATACATGGCGTAGTTCTCCAGCACCAGCTTCACAAAGCTGCGGGTCTCCGTGAAGTCTATGATCTCGGCGAACAGGTCCATGTCCCCGGCGGGAACGCTCTGGAGCCAGCGGCTGGCGTTGCCCGGGCCGCCGTTGTAGGCAGCCAGGGCAAGGAACAGGTTGCCTTCGAAGAGATCGAGCTGGCTGTGCAGATAGTGCGCGCCGAACCGGATGCCCACCAGCGGCCGCAGCAGGTCTTGGGCGGAGAAATCCTCGATGTTCAGTTTCTGGTTGATCTCCGAGGCGGTGAGAGGCATGACCTGGGTGAGGCCGAGGGCGCCAGCGGGGGATGCGGCAGAGGGGTCGAAGAAGCTCTCCTGGCGGATGAGCGCCAGGAGGATAAGGGGCGACAGGCCGGTTTCGGCGGCTGTGGCATCGAGGAGAGGCAGGTAGTCAACAGGGTAGGCCAGCTCCAGAACGGCCCGCGGAGCCTCCGCCAGAGGGCTGTCGGCGCTCCTCAGCAGCTCGCTGGCGGCGTGGGCTGCCAGATGGGTCAGGTCGAAGTCGTGGAGGGCGCGGGCCAGGCGATAGAGGCCCCAGGGCTGCGATCTGCTCTGGTCGATGAGCCAGAGGAGCTCGTTGGCCGCCTCCCGGTTCATGCCCAGCCGGTGGAGCTCCAGGCCTCGCTGCCAGGCCGGCAGGCCGAGGGGCGAAGGGTCGGTTGCCAAGGCCTCCGGCCCCCACAAGGAGGCTAGCCATGCTTCGGCCGCATCCCAATCAGGGGCGGCTACGGTTGCGGCCTCGTCGGGCCCGACCGGGGGGGCGACGGCAGCCTGGCCCGCAAGCCAGGCATCGGCTCGTAGGCCGTAGAAGCTGGCGGAGGCGGCCTCCAGCGCCTGCTGGAAGTGGGTGGATGCTCCCTCGCTGTCACCGAAGAAGGTCAGGTCTATCTGCCCCAGCCAGAGATGGGCCTGGGCTGAGCGCTCGGAGCCGGTGAAATCGCCCAGCATCTCCTCCCAGGCGACGCTGGCCGCCGCTTGGTCGCCGGCCTGATAGGGGATCAGGCCGGCGAGGAAGGCCGCTCTCACCGCCCAGGGGGAGTCAGGATAGGCCTGCGAGAACTGTCTGTAGGCTTCGGCGGCGTCCAGAGGCCCGTACAATTCCTCAACAAGGAGGACGCGGTCCCAGGCTGCGTCCTCCGCCAGGTCGCCGGCAGGGTCGAGCTGAAGGGAGGCCTGGTAGTCGGTCAGGGCCTCTTCGGGCTCGTCCTGTCGCTCGTGGATCGCCCCTCGATAGTAGTGGGCCACCGCCGCCTGGGCCGCAGGTGGGTCGTCTGCCAGGAAGGAATCGAAGGCAGCGAGGGCTTCATCGTAGGCCCCCTGGTGGTAGTGGACGATTCCCTGGGTCAGAAGGTCTATTGATACCTCTGCCAGCAGGAGGTAATCGAGGGCGTTCGCTGTCTGGGGCGACCCAGGGTACTGTTCCACGATGTCCAGCAGGGCTTGCTGCCAGCGCTCGCCGTCGCCCAGGCGGCGGCTGACGCTGGCGATACGGGACAGGGCCAGGGCCTTGTAGGTGTCGGAAGGGTTCTCCTGGAGGAGCCTGTCGTACCATTGGAGGGCCTGTTCGTCCTCGCCCCCCTCTCGATAGGCGTCGCCCAGCCTGAGAAGCAGGGTGGGCGCCAGCGGGCCCGGCACGTCGAGGGCCAGGGCCTTCTCCAGCTCCTTGGCGGCCTTGTCGTAGCGGCCCTCTTGGACGAGAAGCTGGGCCAGCTCCATGTGGGCGTAGACTGCCGTCGGCCCTTCGCTGTCGGCGTAGTCCTCCAGATACTTGCGCGCCTTGTCGCTATTGCCCAGGGCATCGTAGATTCGGCCCAACAGGAAGCGGGCGCGCAGGCCCTCCTCCTGCGAGGGTTTGGCGTCAATGTAGGCCTCGAGCTCAGTGACAGCATCGCTGTATCGCTCAAGGGTGATGTAGGTCAGGGCCAGGTTGTAGCGGGCTTGCTGCTGGGTCTGGCCGTCGGCCTGCTGGATCACCTCTTGATAGGCGGCCACCGCCTCCTCGTACTGGCCGTCGTGCTGGTACTGGCGAGCGGCCGCCAGGTCGGCTGTCGTCTCGCTGGACGCAGCGGGGCTGGCGGTAGTCTCTGGTGAGGGCGTGCTTTCGCCGTCGCCGCAGGCGGCAACGATGGCCAGCCCCAGCAGGGCCAGCAGAGCGATGCCAGCCCTGAAGGGCGCCTTCATGGTCCTACCCAACGTGATGTCCATTCGCCGACCTGGCTCTCTCGTTGACAATGCTCGAAGCGAAATGTTACGCTACCCTAGACTATTCAGGCAAGACGGCGAATCGGTTGTGAATGTGATCCGTTGCACGGTGGTGGATGAGCGGGGTGCCGTCAGCTTCATAGTGCATGCTGATGCCTTGTCGGCCCT
>CAZXAF010000071.1:0-7574 GCA_964638905.1 uncultured Dehalococcoidia bacterium | reverse complement strand
CGTCGATGGTCACCGTGCGCTTCTGGATGTTGGCCCGGAAGATGCGATTGGTCTTGGGCGCCCGCCGCTCCCATCGTCCGGCGTGCCTGTGGCGGATGTTACGTCCGAAAATCGTTCCCTTGCCGCAGATAGCGCATCTGGCCATCGAAGCTCGCTCCTTGCCCCTTGCACCCGTTAGTGGGCGGGGGTAGAATTCAGCACGCAAGAATCATATCATCCTATATCGGCGAAGAGCAAGGGAAGCTCCTCTCAAGAGTTGCTCCATGACTAGTCCATCCGCGCTGGCCACCCTATCGGGAAGCGAACTGCGGGCGATGTTCGCCACCGCCACCGCCTGGCTGGAGCGCCACGTGGAGGCGATCAACGCCATCAATGTCTTCCCCGTACCGGACGGCGACACCGGCACCAACATGTACCTCACCATGCGCTCTACCCTGGAGGAGGCTTATCGCGCGGACGGCGATGGCGTCGGTGCGGTGCTGGGCGCGATGTCCAGGGGAGCCCTGATGGGCGCCCGCGGCAACTCCGGCGTCATCTTGTCCCAGATCATTCGTGGCCTGGCCTGCACCGTTGCAGATTGCCAGCATCTGGACGCCAGAGGGCTTGCGGCCGGTCTGGTGGAGGCGGCATCTACCGCCTACAAAGCCGTCAGCCAGCCGGCGGAGGGCACGATCCTCACCGTGATGCGAGAGGCAGCGGCTGCCGCCGATGGCGAGGCTCAGAAGGACGGGCAGGACATCCTGGCGGTAGTGGCTTCGGCCACTGAGGCGGCCCGCGAGGCGGTGGCCAAGACCCCCACGCTTCTGCCGGTGCTGGCCGAGGCGGGAGTGGTGGACGCTGGCGGCCAGGGCCTGTACGTGATGCTGGAGGGCTTCCAGCGCTACCTCGAAGGCGCGGAGGATGTCCCGGCCGGCCCGCTGGTGGCTACCGAGGATATCGAGCACGACTGGCTGGCGGTGACTCGCCAGATGCATGATGTAGGCGAGCCCCTCTACGGCTACTGCACCGAGTTCCTGGTCTACGGCCGCAGTCTACCCAGCGATGACATTCAGAGACGGATGATGGAGCTGGGCGATTCGGTGCTGGTGGTGGGGGACGAGAGTCTGGTGCGGGTACACGTCCACACCGACGATCCCGGCGCCGCCCTGAGCTACTGTACCGCCCTCGGCTACGTGAATCAGGTGAAGGTGGACAACATCCAGGCGCAGGCTGAGCAGTTCCTGGCCGTGCATGAGCGGCGGGATGTTGCCGCTCAGCCCGTGGACATTGCCACGGTGGTCGTGGTATCCGGCGATGGCATGGAGCGGGTGTTCCGGAGCATGGGAGCCACCGCTATCGTGGAGGGTGGCCCCACGATGAACCCCAGTACTCAGCAGCTCCTGGAGGCCATCGAACGGTGCCCGGCGGACAAGGTGGTACTTCTACCCAACGATAAGAACATTGTGATGGCGGCGGAACAGGCGGTTCCGGAGACTGTCAAAGAGGTGCGCCTCGTCAAGACCACCAGCGTGCCACAGGGGGTGGCCGCTCTCCTGGCTTTCAGCCCGGACGGGGACCTGGAGGTGAACATTGAAGCCATGGAGACGGCCAAGGACGGCGTTCGCACGGTGGAGGTGGCGCGGGCCATCCGCTCTACCACTATCGGCGGCCTGCAGATCAGGGAGGGCCAGTGTATAGCGGTGGTCGATGGGGAGCTGAAGGTGGCTTGCGAGACTCCGAGGGCGGCGGTAAAGGCTGCTCTCCGTCACCTGCCCCTGGATGAAGTTAACCTGCTCACCCTCTACTACGGCGCCGATACCCCCGAAGCGGACGCGCGAGCTCTAGCCGGCGATCTGCGTGGTCGCTACCCTCAGCACGACGTGGAGATTGTCTACGGCGGTCAGCCCCACTACTACTACATCGTCTCGGCGGAGTGAGGCCTGTCCGGTTTCGCCAGCAGCGCTGGAACTCGCTCCCGTATCTGGTCTCTGATGGCTCGTACCTTATCCAGGCGAAGAGAGCATACTTCATACAGTCATTCTCAACCTCGATACAGGGCCGCTTTACTGGGGAGGGATGCTTTTGCAGGCCAGGTGTCGTTGGTATACTAGCCAGCGGAGGTTCGGGGCTTGGCGCACAAAGTAGCGATAGTGACCGACAGTACCGTCGACCCAACGCCGGAGATGGTCGAGCAGATGGGTGTCACCATCGTGCCCCTGCGGGTTATCTTCGGCGATGAGGTTTATCGGGAGGGGCTGGACATCACCACCGAAGAGTTCTACGAGCGGCTGGTCAAGAGCCGTCCGTTGCCTACCACCTCCGCCCCCTCCGTGGGCGACTTCCAGGAGGCCTACGAGCGGCTGCTGAAGGAGTTCGATTCCATAGTTTCCATCCACATCGGGGCGAAGCTCTCGGGCACCGTACAGGCCGCTTACACCGCCAGGCAATCACTAGCCAAGCCCGAGCGCGTCGAGATTGTCGATTCGCAGATGATCTCCCTGGCGATGGCCTTCGCGGTCAAGGAGGCGGTGGAGGCTGCTCGCGCTGGCGCCAAGCTGGCCGAGGTGAAGGCGGTGGCCGAGGGAGCTATTCAGAGAACCAGCTTGCGGTGCATGCTGGATACCCTGGAGTATGTACGTCGCGGCGGGCGCATCGGTCGCGCCCGCGCCTATTTGGGGACGTTTCTCAGTGTCAAACCGATCCTTTCTCTCCGTGAGGGCGAGCTCTACCCGGAGGAGCGAGTGCGCACGCGTCCGCGCGGCTTGGAGCGCATGCTCCAGTGGGCGGTCAAGCAGCAGAACGTGAAGCGGGCTGCCGTAGGTCACTCTACTACCCCTGATGAGGCACAGAGCATCAGAGAGAGGCTGGAGATGGCCTTTCCCAATGTCAAGGTGGACGTGACACGATTCGGGCCGGTTCTGGGCACCCATGCGGGGCCCGGTATCGTGGGCGTTGGGGTTATGAAACGAGAGTAGGCGAGGATTGGCCGAGGCGGCGATAGATAACCTGCGCAAGGTTCTGGAGCTGGAGCGAGCCAAGGGCTTTGCCGATAGCGCTGTGTTCGGGGGGCTTGACGGCTATCTGCAGCAGTCCTTCCAGGGTCAGGCGTTAAGCTCCAATCAGCAGCTGGCGGCCGCGATAGGCGCTCTTCCTGTCGAGGGCTACGCTTCCCTGGCTCCGGCCGGACGCCGTCGCTGGCTGGAGGGGCTTCTGGCGATCATGGATGATTGCGCTCCTCCCGCGAGGGTCCTGGCCAAGGCCGGGTCAAAGACGGCTGGTTCTTCTTCGCCGTCGGCAGTCGCAGTCAAGAAGAGGACGAGGCCCTCTGCGGCCAGGCGTGCTCCGCAGACGGTCGAGCAGGCCTCCCTCGATTCGCCGATCAGCATTCTCAAGGGCGTGAGCCGGGTCACCATGACGCGCTTCGCGCGTCTGGGTGTCCATACCATCCGCGATTTGCTGTTTCACTTTCCCTATCGGTACAACGACTTCGCTAACATTCGGCCCATATCGCAGCTCGTCGTGGGCGAGGAGCAGACACTGCTGGCAACGGTGTGGTCAGCCGCGGAGACGACCATCGGCCGGCGCCTGAAAGGCAGCGAGGCCATCGTGGGCGACGAGACGGGCACCCTTCGGGTCATCTGGTGGGGGCAGCGCTACGTCGCTCGCCAGCTTCGGACGGGGGCACGAGTGGCTCTCAGCGGCAAGGTCACAGTGTATCGCGGCCAGCGGCAGATGGAATCGCCCGAATACGAGTCGCTGGACAGCGATGACCTCATTCATACCGGCCGTTTGGTGCCCGTCTACCCGCTAACCGGCAGCCTCTCGCCGCGCATCGTCCGACGCCTGGCCAAGGAGGCCCTGGATCGCTTCGCCGATGGAATTCCCGACCCTATGCCGCCGGCGCTGAGGGAGCGCTTGCGTCTCTGGTCGCTGCCCTACGCTCTGCGCCAGATGCACTACCCTGACTCCCTGGAGACAGCGCAGACGGCCCGGCGCTGCCTGGCCTTCGAGGAACTCTTGACCATTCAGTTGGGCGTCCTCAAGCGGCGGCGGGCCTGGCAGGAGAGCGGCAGGGCCCATCCGCTGGCCTTTTCGGAGGGAGCGCTCGATGGCTTCCTGTCCTCCCTTCCATTCGCCCTCACCGAGGCGCAGAAGCGGGTCATGGGCGAAATGGCAGCCGATATCGGCCGCGAGGTGCCCATGAGTCGGCTCCTCCAGGGCGATGTGGGCAGCGGCAAGACGGTGGTGGCGGCCGCCGGCCTCCTGGCTGCTGTTGCCAGCGGCTGTCAGGGGGCGATGATGGCCCCCACCGAGATCCTGGCCGAGCAGCACTATCGCACTATCTGCGCTCTCCTTGGCAACGGGCGGGAGTCCAGCGGGGGCGACGGCCTGTTCCATCCGCCTTACATGGAGAAGCCGCTGCGGGTTGCCCTTCTCACTGGTAGCCTGCGGGACAGGGAAAAGGCGGCAGCTCAGGAGGCCATCGCTCGCGGGGAGGTGGACATCGTCATCGGCACTCACGCCATTATCCAGGCCGAGGTCGCTTTCCCCTGCCTGGGCCTGGTGGTGGTCGACGAGCAGCATCGCTTCGGCGTCATGCAGCGGGCCGCCCTGCGGGCCAAGGGCGGGTCGCCCCACGTGCTGGTGATGACCGCCACGCCCATCCCTCGAACCCTTGCTCTCACCGTCTACGGCGACCTGGACATCTCGCTCATCGACGAGATGCCGTCCGGGCGCAAGGCGATCAAGACCATCCGCGCCCTTCCTGACGAGCGGGACGAGGTCCACGGGTTCCTGCGGGAGGAGGTGGCCAAGGGCCGACAAGCTTACATTATTTGCCCCTTGGTAGAGGAGTCGGAGGCGATTGCCGCTAAGGCGGCGGTGCAGGAGTACGAGCACCTGGCACGCGATGTCTTCTCAGACCTGCGCCTGGGCCTGGTGCACGGTCGCCTTCCCGCAGCCGAGCGGGATGCGGAGATGCGAGCGTTCCGTGACGGCGATCTGGATATACTAGTGTCCACCGCCGTTGTGGAGGTGGGTATCGATGTCCCCAACGCCACCGTGATGCTGGTGGAGTGCGCCGACCGCTTCGGGCTCTCCCAGCTTCACCAGTTTCGCGGCCGGGTCGGCCGTAGCGAGCACCAGAGCTATTGCATCTTACTATCGGAGAATCCTTCGGAGGAGGCCCAGGAGCGATTGAGCCTCATGGAGACCATATACGACGGCTTCCGCCTGGCGGAGGAGGACCTGCGTCTGCGCGGCCCCGGCGAGTACTTCGGCACCCGCCAGACGGGCATGCCTGACCTGAAGGTAGCCCGCCTGTCGGACGTCGACCTCATCGAGAGGGCGCGAGCGGAGGCCGCTCGCCTGCTGGAGGCCGATCCTTCGTTGGCTCGGCCGGAGCATCGCCTGCTGGAGCGTCAGGTGGCGCACCTGTGGGAGCGGATCACGGCGGAGGTGAGCTGAGAGGATGCTGGTTAAGCACGAGATCGCCCGCCTGGTTGCCGATGCCGCTGCCAGGGCTCAGGAGGAGGGAGACCTGCCGCCGCTGGCTCTGCCGGAGGTGACGGTGGAGCATCCGGCGCGGGAAGAGCACGGCGACTACGCCGCCAGCCTTCCCATGAAGCTAGGGCGGGCCGCCCGCGCCAACCCCCTGGCTATCGCCGAGGCCATCGCCAAGCACATTCGGCCCAGCGACGCCATCGCCGAGGTGGCGGTGGATCCTCCCGGCTTCATCAACTTTCGGCTCAGCGATGTCTGGCTGGACCGTCAGGTAGATGCCATCCTCGCCCAGGGCGAGCGCTTCGGCGATGTGCCCTTGGGCCAGGGCCAGCGCTTCCAGATGGAGTTCGTCAGCGCCAATCCAGTGGGTCCCCTGCACGTGGGCAACGGTCGCGGCCTGGCCATCGGCGATACCCTGGCCAGCGTGCTGGCGGCCGCCGGCTACGCGGTCGAGCGGGAGTACCTGGTCAACGACGCTGGCACTCAGACCGAGACCTTCGCCAGCACGCTATATGCCCAATATCAGCGGCTCTTCGGCCGGGAGGCGGCCATCCCCGAGGGGGGCTATCCCGGCCATTACATGGTGGAGCTGGCTGAGGGGCTGAAGGCGGAGCATGGCGAGACCTTCCTGAGACCTCCCGGCGAGCCCTGGCCGCCCGAGCTCCACGATGTGGGGGTTGCCAAGATGCTGGCGGCCATCCGCGGCGACCTGGAGGCCATGGGCGTGAACTATGACGTCTGGTTCAGCGAGAAGGGCCTGTACGCCGCCGCCGGCCCCTATGAGCGGGCGATGGAGCTTCTGCGGGAGAAGGGCATGGTGGCCGAGAAGGAGGGCGCGGTCTGGTTCACGTCATCGACCCTGGGCGAGGACAAGGACAACGTGCTGGTGCGCTCCAGCGGCTCTCCCACGTACTTCGCGTCCGATATCGCCTATCACTACGACAAGTTCCTCCTGCGTGGCTTCCAGCGGGTGATCAACATCTGGGGCGCCGATCACCAGGGCCACGTTCCCCGCATGCAGGCCGCCGTGGCCGCCCTGGGCGTCGACCCCGAGCGGCTCGACATAATCATCTACCAGCTGGTGACCCTGCGGCGGGGCACAGAGATCGTCCGGCTCTCCAAGCGCACGGGCGAGATCATCACCCTGCGGGAGCTGGTGGAGGAGGTGGGCGCCGACGCCTGTCGGTTCTTCTTCCTGGCGCGCTCCGCCGACTCCCACATGGACTTCGACATGGAGCTGGCCAAGCAGCAGAGCGCCGAGAACCCCGTGTACTACGTCCAGTATGCCCACGCGCGCATCGCCGGCATCCTGGCCCACGCCGGCGGGCGGGGCATCGACTACGCGGACGGCGACCTGGCGCTCCTGAGCCACCCGGCGGAGCTGGCGCTCATCCGCAGGATGCTGCTCTTGCCGGAGGTGGTGGAGGGGGTCACCCTCACCCTGGAGCCCCACCACCTGCCGCACTACGCCCTCGAGCTGGCCACCGCCTTCCACGACTTCTACGAGAAGTGCCGGGTGGTCTCCGACGACTTGCCCTTGTCCAAGGCACGGCTGAAGCTGGTGGCAGCCTGCAAGAACACCCTGGCCCGCACGCTGGGCCTCATGGGCGTGTCTGCGCCGAACAAGATGTAGGCGGCTGGCGTAGCGCCAGCGACCCCGCTTGACGCGGTGGGGCTGTATAGGCTACAGTGTCTTAGCAGATTCGCAAACCCTGGGTGTCCGTCTACGCATGGGTGACTGGTGGTTAGTATGAGCTCAGCGCGCGCGGAAGGCAACTACGAAGAGTTCAGCCGCCTCTACGACGAGAGGAAGGACATCTATGAGAGGGCGCGCAAGGAACTCTACGACATCCTCAATGAATTGCTGGGCGACCTTAGAAAGAGGGAGCAGTGGAGGTTCAGATACCAGCTCGAGAATGGCCGCGTGAAGGAGAAGGGGAGGCTGTTCGCTAAGGCAGAGGCACAATGCCCAGACGCGTCGGCGGAGGAAATCTTCCAGCGCATACCCGACATAGTAGGCGTCAGAGTCGTCTGCAATAACCTTAGCGACGTGCAGTTGGTGGCCATGGCGATACGGGATGTGGCGATAAAGG
>CAZXAF010000070.1:0-7622 GCA_964638905.1 uncultured Dehalococcoidia bacterium | reverse complement strand
GCCGATGATGACCCGCGACAGGTCTACCCCCTCCGACTCGAAGATGTCCTGCTGCTCCGTTCCGGTCTGCCCAGCGGCAAAGGTATGGGTGGTGATGGGAACGCCGGTCGCCCGATGAGCACGGGCGCAGGCTCTTAGGACCTTCTGGAGTTGTTCGGTGGCCCCTGCCTCGTCGGTGGCGCACTTGATCACCCCCGCCTTGATTTGAGTGCCGGCTATCCCCTCGTTGATCTCCTTTACAAACATGTCCGCTATGACGTCGACGCTGCGACTGAAGAAGTAGCGCGGCACGTCGCAGTACAGGCCGGTCGACGCGATGACCTGCATCCCCGAGCGGCGAGCGGCCTCGGCTATGAAATCGATGTCCCGCCCTAGGTCAGCAGTGGTGGCGTCAACGATGGTCTTCACGCCGCGACTGCCCAGATCGCGCAAGAGGGTCACGGCCCGCTCTATCTCCTCCGCCCGGTTCCACACCGAGGGGAAATTCTCGGCCACCCCCGGCGATTTCACGGCGATGTGCTCATGCATGAGGGTGAAACCAAGATCGCTCGTCTCAACCGGCCCGGTGACCGTGTTGACAGTAGCCATGGCTTCGTCCTTTCTCACTCCCCCAGCAACTGCACGATGACCGTCCGCTGCCGCCTGCGATTGTCGAAGTCGACGAATAGCAGCTGTTGCCACGTTCCCAGCGCCAGCCTTCCGTCCACCACCGGCACCACCGCCGCTGCCCCCATCAGAGCGGCGCGGATATGGGAGAAACCGTTGCCGTCGCCCCAGCGCCGGTCATGCTCGTACGGTACGTTCTGCGGCACCAGCCGCTCCATCAGCTGCTCGAAGTCGTGCACCAGACCGTCCTCGAACTCGAGGGTCAACACGCCGCCGGTCGAGCCTGGCACAAAGACGACGGCGATCCCCTGCCTCAGGCGCGACTCGCGCACCTTATCCTGGGTGATTGCGGTTATGTCGACCAGGTGGCAGAAGCCTTCCGTGCTCAGCGAAATGGTCTCCGTGCTCACATGCATTGCCATCGCCTCCTGCGCCTCGCTTTCTCGGTCATCGGAGTCTTTCGGACTGTTTGCCGGTCATGTTTCGAGAGGTTGGCCTTCTGGGTCCGCACGGCCGACCGACAGTCGCCGCTCAGCGGGCCTGCGCCTCGGCCAGGCCTCGCCTTTTCTGAACTTGGTCAGCCGCGCTCGCCCAGGAGCTGCACGATGACCGCCCGCTGGCGCCGCCGTCGGTCGCGGAACCATGCACACCAGGGAGCACGCAGAGGGATGAACATACTCTACTGGGTCGGCGTCGGCGTTGGCGTCGGGGCGGGTAGGCTATCCGTGACCACGAACTTGCCGTCGATCCGGTCGATGGTCACCTTGGCGCCGGAATCCTCCCACTCACCACAGGTGGCCGTCCTGTTGTAGATCTGCTCCCCAGTGACACCAACAGTCAAGAACACCGATTGGTCCCAGTCGCTCTCACAGATGGTGCTGTATGTGATCTTGTCATTGGGCTGGATTTCGGCGCAGGCATCGGGGTTCCCGACATCCCTTTCGTATTCGTACCAGCAAAGCGTCGATGAGGTCTTGTTCACAAAGGTGATCCCTATACCGGGGTCGCAGCCGGTCAAGACGGCCGCGCAGGCGAACAGCAGCGCACTGAAGAACCATCGCACAGTCGCATTATAGCACCGGATATTTTCCTCGCCAGCCGCACAGGTTTGAGGTTCGGCGGCTAGCTAGGCAAGAAGAAAACCAGGTCATCCGATCTGGCTTTCCGCTTGCGTCGAGGCTGCCAGCGCTAAGATACGATTTCAAACGACATTCCCGAAGCATACGTGCATTGTCGTCGCCTCCTCAGTCTCGCTTCTCCAATCGCTCGCATATCGGTCTGCCAAGCCAAGAGCCAACACACGAGCCGTTCGAGGGGATCCACCTCCCCCAGTGTAGTATGCGTAGGAAGCACAGTCGAGCGCTCGCCACCTCCCTGTCACCGGCGGTTGACAAGGTTGTCACAGTTCTTCCACTATAGGACAACATCACAAAGGGCTGGCGGACAGGATCGAACTGTGAAGAGCAGGAGCAGACCAGAGAGGAAGTAGGATGGAAAGGCGATATCCAGAATACCGTGAGCATCTACACGTGCTGGCCAGGAAGCTGGCGAAGCAAATCCCTGGGCCGATTTCGCGCATCGGCCAGCTCCACGGGGATTCGGTCGCAGACGGCGCCCTGAGCAGGAAGGTAAAGGAGCTGATGGCTCTAGCCATCGCCATAGCCATCGGATGCGATGGCTGCATCTCCCATCATGCGTACGACGCCCTCCGCGCCGGCGCGACCACCCAGGAGATCGCCGAGGCCATCGGGGTGGCAGTGCTTATGGGCGGCGGCCCCGCCGTAGTGTACGGTTCGGAAGCACTGGAAGCCGTGGAGCAATTCCAGAGCGTACTCTAGAGGGTCAGCTTGGCGGCTCCGACCGGAAGTGGATGGCCTGGCCCTGAGCGGCCAGGGCGGCCTCCTTGAGCGCCTCCGACAGCGTGGGGTGGGCGTGCACCGTCCAGCCTAGCTCGCCGACGGGGCTTCCGACTGCCATGCCGAGGGCGGCCTCGGCGATCAGCTCGGTGGCCTCCGGCCCGATGATGTGGCAGCCGAGGATCTGGCCCTCCTCGGCGTCAACGACCAGCTTCACGAACCCCTCGCTCGCGCCGACTGCCGCTGCCTTCCCGTTGGCCCGGAACGGGAAGCGCCCCACCCCCACCTGATGGCCACGCTCGCGGGCCTGCGCCTCGGTCAAGCCGCAGGAGGCCACCTGGGGCTGGCAGTAGGTGCAGCGGGGCATCCGCGTGTAGTCGGGCTCAGACGGCTTGAGGCCGGCGATGTGCTCGACGGCGATCACTCCCTGGGCGGAGGCGACGTGAGCCAGCGGCAGCTTGCCCGTCACGTCGCCGATGGCGTAGATGTTGGGGACGCTGGTGCGCATCGCGCCGTCCACCTTCACGAAGCCCCTATCCAGCTCGACGCCTAGCTCCTCCAGACCGAGCCCGCTGCTGTTGGCGGCAATGCCGATGGCGATGAGCACCCTCTCCGCCTCCACCTCCTGCTCGCGGCCCTCGACGGTCACCACCAGACCTGCCTTGCCTCCAGCGACACGGACGCCTTTCACCTCCGCCCTGGTCAGATAGCCTATGCCCTGCTGCTTGAAGGCCCGTTCGAGCTCGCGGCTCACGCCCTCGTCCTCCAGCGGCAGGAGATGGTCCAGCATCTCGATGATCGTCACCTGCGCGCCGTAGGCCCGGTAGAGATAGGCGAACTCGACGCCAATCGGCCCGCCGCCGACAACAGCGATGCTCGACGGTATCTCCCGCAGCGCCAGCGCCTCCCGACTGGTGATGACGGTGTGGCCGTCGATGTCAATGCCGGGCAGAGTGCGAGTGACGCCGCCGGTGGCGATGATAATGTGCTCGGCCTCAAGCACTTCCCCGCCGGGTTCCACCGCCACCTCCCGCCGGCCCTTGAGTCGGCCGGTGCCGGCGATAACCTCCACTTTGCTCTTCCGTAGGAGGAATTCCACCCCCCTCACCATGCGGTCCACCACCCGCCGGCTGCGGTCGATCGCCTTCCCCAGGTCAACACGCAAGGCATCGCAGGTGATGCCGAACTCCTCCGACCGGCGGAAGAGATGCACCAGCTCGGCACTCCAGAGGAGGGCCTTACTGGGGATGCAACCCCAGTTCAGGCAGAGACCGCCTACTCGCTCCTTTTCGATGAGGACAGCCTTGAGGCCGAGCTGGGCGGCACGGATGGCAGCCACGTAGCCGCCCGGCCCGCCGCCGATGATGGCGACATCGTACTTGGCCATTAGAGACCTCCTTCGGCGGCGGTTTCCAGCCCCGCCTGCTGGTGGGCGCGATAGGAGCTGCGCACCAGCGGCCCCGCCTCGACGTGTCGAAAACCCAGCTCGCGTCCCCTCTCGATGAAAGGCAAGAACTCCTCCGGCCGATAGTAGCGTGCCACCGGCAGTTGCTTCCGGCTGGGCTGCAGGTACTGGCCGATGGTGAGCAGATCGACGCCCGCGGAGCGAAGGTCGGCCATCACCGCCAAGACCTCCTCCTCAATCTCGCCCAGGCCTACCATCATGCCCGACTTGGTGAGGAGCGATGGCGCCAGCTCCTTCGAGCGTCGCAGGAGCTCCAGGGAGCGTTCGTAGCGCGCCTTGGATCGCACCTGCCGGTAGAGGCGGGGGACGACCTCCACGTTGTGGTTGAGGACGTAGGGTCGCGCCTCCACCACCGTGGCCAGGGCATCCCAGTTGCCCATGAAATCGGGGATGAGCACCTCCACACGGCAGCGGGGGTTATCGCGGCGGATGGCGCGGATGCACTCCGCGAATATGGCAGCGCCACCGTCGGGTTCGTCGTCCCGACTGACCGAGGTGATGACCGCATAGTCGAGCCCAAGGATGCGCACTGCCTCAGCCACACGGCATGGCTCCAGCCGGTCGAGTCCGGGCTGCGGGTGGCCGCTCCGGACGGCGCAGAACCCGCAGGAGCGAGTGCAGACATCGCCCAGGATCATGAAGGTAGCGGTGCCGGCGTTGAAGCACTCACCGATGTTCGGGCAACGAGCCTCCTCGCAGACGGTATGAAGCCGGTGCTGGCGCAACAGTGCCTTGGTCCGCTGATAGCGCTCTCCCGCCGGAAAGCGTACCTTCAGCCAGGAGGGCTTTCGCTCGCGATTGCTCATGCGGACGCGTCCTCCCGGCCAGCGACGGCGGCCTCCACCGGCGCCGCTCCCATTTCGACGGGGAAGACAAGGCCGAAGGCATCGATGACGGCCTTCATGACGGTCTGCATGTCCGGCGCCCGGCCCAGCTCTCGGGCCATTGAGGTGACGGTGACGCCGGCCAGGCCGCACGGTATGATCCGCGAGAAGTAGCTGAGGTCAGGGTTCACATTGAGAGCGAAGCCGTGGCTGGTGATGCCCCGCGAGATCCGGACGCCGATGGCCGCTATCTTGGCTCTCCCCACCCATACGCCAGGCCGACCCGGCGCCCGCTGGGCAGCGAGCCCGAAGGCCGAGAGGGTCTCGATGAGAACAGCCTCCAATGAGCGCACATACCAGACGGGGCCCTGATTCCAGCGCCCCAGGTCCAGGATCGGGTAGACGACGAGCTGCCCCGGCCCGTGGAAGGTGATGTCGCCGCCTCGATCGACTCTGTGGACGGCAGCACCCAACTCGGCCAGGGCCTCTTCGCCAACCAGCAAGTGCTCCTGACGGCCGTGCACGCCCAAGGTATACGTTGGTGGGTGCTCCAGCAGCAGCAGCCGTGCGCAGCCGTCGCGCCGGCAGGCCTCGACCAGGCGCCGCTGCTCCTCCCAGGCCTCCTGGTAATCGACCAGGCCGAGGCGGCAAACCGCGCAAGGGATCGTCACCATCTTCGGCTGCATTGCCCCACTCCTGCCGGCTGCTATCAACACGCCGTCGATTAACTCTATACACGCAGAGCACTGGTGACAGCAACCCTCGGTGGACAGAAGAGCCCAGTGGGCACCGTTGACGATGGACGACAGGCTACCTACGCCCCTATCTCCTGTCAGGCTGCTTGGGGAGGCACTCCTATGCCAGGACGATGTCTTTGACGATCAGCAGGGCAGCCACTGCCAACAACACCCAGCCGAAGATGGATCGAACGGCCCCGGACCTTAGGCGTTCAGCCATCAAGCGAGACCCGACCTGCCCGCCAGCGAATACGGCTGCGACGCACAGCACCCACACAGTCCACTGGGGCTCGGCAGCGGTGGCGATGTGTGAGAGGAAGCTCGACGTGCCGGAGCAGGTCACCACCACCGCGGATGTCGCTGCGGCTACCTTCGGTTGCAGACCCGCGATGTAGAGGAGGGGCACGACGAAGGATCCGCCCCCTCTGCCGATGAGCCCAGCGAAGAAGCCCAGCACGCCGCCCGCGCTGACACCAAGAATCGTGCGCCCACGCGGCGAAAGCCCGCCGCGCGCTGGTCGCCAGCCGGAAAGCATGAGCAGGGCCGCCGTCGCAGTGAATAGGGCGAAGATCACGATCACCGGCTTGGTGGGCAGGCTTACGTTGACTAGCGCGCCGGCTGGGGCCAGAGCGACCATCGCCAGGCCGAAAGGGACAGCGACCCTCCAATCGATCATGCCCTTGCGACCATAGGTAGCCGCCGCCGACGAGCTATTCACGACGTTGAGAAGCATCCCCAGCGGGATGGCCTCTGTCTTAAAGCTCATGCCCAGCCAGAAGAGGATCGGTACGTAAAGCTGGGACCCGCCCATGCCCAGCATAGAGAATACAAAGGCGATAATGAAGAAAACGGGTGGCGCCAAATATGCAGTGTCCATCATTGCCCCTTGCCTTCGCTACCGGCCATATCCAGAGCAGGGAATGCACACCATCTTTCCCTCCACGGTCCGGGCGTAGGGCTCGGCCACCATCTCACCACATACGTCGCAGATAAGGAAACGAACCACCTCGGTCGGCTCGCTCCAGGCATACTCGAATGGCTGGCCTACGGCCAGCACGTCCCTCTCGGGTGCATTCCACACCAGGTCGACCACCGCCTGTGCATCCTCATCCGGTATCTCCGTAGGAGGCACGCCCGCCGCTCGCTTGCGCATGAAGGCCGAGTCCTTGATCTGGGGCATCAGCTTGGGCCTGAAGGCGACCCGCACTGCCCGGTTCCTCTGCTTGTCGATCAGGGTGAGGGCCAGCTTGCCATAGCCAGCCTTGCTGATATTGCCCTTGCCGAACGTGCAGCCGGTCGCCATCTGCACGCCGTCGCCGAAGCACGCGGCACCGTGGTAGTTGCCAAGCTCCACGATGGCGTGCAGCGTCTTGGCCCTGCTGCGCTCTACGCCCATGGCGCGCAGGACCGCGAGGCCAGCTCGAAGGCCTGAGGGCATGGCCCAGCACTTGTGGCCGTGAAAGGCGATCCCCGCCTGCAACAGTTCCTTGTCATCCATCAGCTTATACCTCCTTCAGGGTTTCAGTGCCTGATCCACCCCCGCTGAGCCCGCTCGTAGCTCTCCAACGTCGGCTCGTCTCCCATCACGGCGGCCTCAGCTTCCAGCCGCTCCGGCCAATGCCAGCCGCTTCGCCCGGCCGTCGGGCGCGAAGAAGAACCGACTGACCCACAGGGACACGTACACCAGGCCGACCAGCACCGGCACCTCTATGAGGGGGCCGACCACCGCCGCAAAGGCCTGGCCGGACTCCAGACCGAACACGCCGATGCAGACAGCGATGGCCAGCTCGAAGTTGTTGCTGGCGGCCGTAAAGGAGAGGGTGGCCGTATCGGCGTAGCGAAAGCCGAGCCGCCAGGATAGGACATAGGACACTCCGAACATCAGGAGGAAGTAAAACAGAAGCGGCACCGCGATACGCAGCACGTCGAGGGGCAGGTCGACGATGTACTCGCCCTTGAGCGAGAACATGATCACGATGGTGAACAGCAGCCCGATGATGGCCGTGGGGCTGAGCTTGGGCATGAACTTGGTCTCGAACCAGTCGCGCCCCTTAGCCCGAATGACGGCGAAGCGGGTGACGATTCCAGCCACCAGGGGCACGCCCAGGAATATGAGCACGCTGCGGGCCACGTC